>NZ_JCBAMT010000083.1:0-30547 GCF_059760445.1 Achromobacter sp. D7-1
GCCCACGGGCTGGTGGCCGCTTTCGTTTGGGCGCGGCAATCCGGAAGACAGGCCGTCGCCGCTGCGATGCGATGTCTTGCGCCCATGCCCCTGGGGCCAGTGTGGTTTGCGCTTTCGCATAGTTTGTTCGATAATTTCAGAAATTTCTGAAAGCGGTGTAACTGTTTTTGTCTTCCCGGGGCCGCGGCCCTGACTTTGCCGGTGTAGCCCGATCCATGGCCCTGTCCCCTCAAAACGAACGCTTCGTCCTGCATTTCGGCGAAATGGGCAGCCGATGGGGCGTGAACCGCACGGTCGGCCAGATCTACGCTCTGCTGTTCCTGGCGCCCAAGCCGCTGAACGCCGACGACATCGCCGAGACCCTCGGCTTTTCGCGCTCCAACGTCAGCCTCGGGCTGAAGGAGCTGCAATCCTGGCGCCTGGTCAAGCTCATCCATCAAGTCGGCGACCGCCGCGACTACTTCGAAACTCCCAAGGACGTCTGGGAGATCTTCCGCATCCTGATGGAAGAAAAGCGCAAGCGCGAAATCGATCCCACGCTGACCCTGCTGCGGGACACCCTGCTGGAACGCCCGTCAGGGCCCGATGAGGCCTACGCGCAACAACGCATGAACGAAATGCTGGAGCTGATCGAACTGTCCACGGGATGGTTCGATGAGGTTCAACGTCTGCCGCCAGAAACCCTGCAGAACCTGATGAAGCTCGGTTCGAAAGTGCAGAAGGTGCTGGGTTTCGCCGGCAAATTGCGGGGCAAGGGCTGACCTTGATCCGCCCCGATTTTTCAGGAAACCTCTATGAAGTTGTATGCAACGCTCGTAACATGGCGCGAGAGACGGCCTGGGAACCATGCCGGTTGCCGCGGCACCTCAACTGCTTGGGAGCGACCCAATGATTGATCTCGACGTCGTAAATCTGTCGCGATTCCAGTTTGCCGCGACCGCGCTCTACCACTTCCTCTTCGTCCCCCTCACGCTCGGCCTGTCGTTCATCCTGGCCATCATGGAAAGCGTGTACGTCATGACCGGCCGCCCCATCTGGAAGCGGATGACCATGTTCTGGGGCACGCTGTTCGGCATCAACTTCGCCTTGGGCGTCGCCACCGGCGTCGTGATGGAGTTCCAGTTCGGCATGAACTGGTCCTACTACAGCCACTACGTGGGCGACATCTTCGGCGCGCCGCTGGCGCTCGAAGGGCTGATGGCCTTCTTCCTGGAAGCCACCTTCGTCGGCCTGTTCTTCTTCGGCTGGAACCGCATGTCCAAGGTCAGCCACCTGGTGGTGACCTGGCTGGTGGCGTTCGGCACCAACTTCTCGGCGCTGTGGATCCTGATCGCCAATGGCTGGATGCAGAATCCGGTCGGTTCGATCTTCAATCCCGACACCATGCGCATGGAGATGACCGACTTCGCCGCGGTGATCTTCAACCCTGTGGCTCAGGCCAAGTTCGTGCACACGGTCAGCGCGGGCTATGTCGCGGGCGCCATGTTCGTCATGTCGATCAGCGCCTGGTACCTGCTCAAGGGCCGCCATATCGATCTGGCCAAGCGCTCGATGGCGGTCGCCGCCAGTTTCGGCCTGGCCTCGGCGCTGTCGGTCGTGGTGCTGGGGGACGAAAGCGGCTACCTCACCACCGAACACCAGAAGATGAAGATCGCGGCCATCGAGTCCATGTGGCATACCGAGCCGGCCCCCGCGTCCTTCAACCTGATCGCCATTCCCAACCAGGCCGAGCGCAAGAACGATTTCGCGATCGAGATTCCCTACGTCATGGGCATCATCGGTACGCGTTCGCTCACCACGCCGCTGCTGGGCATCGACGATCTGATCCGGCGCGCCGAAAATCGCATCCGCGACGGCATGGTGGCCTATGAAGCGCTGCAGAAGATCCGCGCCAATCCCAAGGACGTGGACGCGCGCATGGTTTTCGACAAGACCTGGCCCGACCTGGGCTATGCGCTGCTGGTCAAGCGCTACCAGCCCGACATGAGCAAGGTCACCGAAGACGACATCAAGAAGGCCGCCGTCGATACCGTGCCCAACGTGGCGCCGCTGTTCTGGGCGTTCCGCATCATGGTGGCGGTGGGCATGTACCTGATCCTGTTCTTCGGCGTGGCTTTCTGGCTGGCCTCGCGCGGGCGGCTGGACAGCCGGCGCGGCCTGCTCAAGGTGGCGCTGTGGAGTTTGCCGCTGCCCTGGGTCGCGATCGAAAGCGGTTGGTTCGTGGCCGAATACGGCCGCCAGCCCTGGGTGATCGAAGGCGTGCTGCCGACCTACTACGCGGCTTCCGGCCTGACCATCGTCGACCTGGCCATCAGCCTGACCATATTCCTGGTGCTGTACACGGTGCTGCTGATCATCGGCGTGAAGGTGATGCTGCACGCCGTGAAGGCGGGACCGAAATCCGATGGGCCGGCGCCCGGCTCTGCCGCCGCCGATCCGGTGCGCGCCGCGGTGCGAGCCTGAGGGAGAGACAGCGATGGATACTCTTATTCCTTTCGACTACGGCACGCTGCGCGTGGTCTGGTGGGTGCTCTTGGGCGCCTTGCTCATCGGCTTCGCCGTCATGGACGGCTTCGATCTGGGCGTGGCCGCGCTGTTGCCCGTGGTCGCCAAGACCGACATCGAACGCCGCGTGGTGATCAACGTGGTGGGGCCGGTCTGGGAAGGCAACCAGGTCTGGCTCATCACGGCGGGCGGCGCCATTTTCGCCGCCTGGCCACTGCTGTATGCGGCGTCGTTCTCCGGCTTCTACCTGGCGATGATGCTGGTGCTGATTGCGCTGATCCTGCGGCCTGTCGGTTTCAAGTACCGCAGCAAGATGGAAGGCACCAGCTGGCGCAACCGCTGGGACGGCGTGCTCTGTTTCTCGGGCGTGGTGGCTTCGCTGGTGTTCGGCGTGGCCATGGGCAACATCATCCTGGGCGTGCCGTTTACCTTCGATCCGGTGACCTTGCGTCCGATCTATGAAGGACACTTCTACCAGCTGTTCATGCCGTTCGCGCTCTTGGCCGGCGTGCTCAGCGTGGTGATGCTGGCCATGCACGGAGCCGTGCTGCTGGCCTGGCGCACGGAAGACCCGATCTCGTCGCGGGCCCGCAACTGGGGCAGGCTGTGCGCCTTGCTGACCGCGGCGCTGTTCGCGGCGGGCGGCTTCTGGGTGGCGGGCGGCCTGCCTGGCCATGTCATCACCAGCGCGGTGGACATGGCCGGTCCGTCGGATCCCATGCTCAAGACCGTGGCGGTGCAGAACGGCGCCTGGATGGCCAACTACGCGAAATGGCCGCTGATGTGGATCGCGCCCGCGCTGGGCGTGGGCGGCGCCTTGCTGGTGGTGCTGCTGCTGACCGTGCGCGCCAATGTGCTGTCGTTCCTGGCATCCGCGATTTCGATCAGCGGCGTGATTTTGACGGTGGGCTTTTCGCTCTTCCCCTTCATCATGCCTTCGTCGACGAAGCCGCAGGCCGGCCTGACCATCTGGGACGGTTCGTCCAGCCACTTGACGCTGTGGATCATGGTGATCGCGGTCGCCATCTTCCTGCCGCTCATCACGGTTTACACCTCATGGGTGTACCGCGTCATGCGCGGCAAGGTCACCCACGAATCGGTGGGCGACACGCCCAACTCATACTGAAAAAGGAGCCTCCACCATGTGGTATTTCTCGTGGATACTCGGTCTGGGCCTGGCGTGTGCCTTCGCCATTCTCAATGCAATGTGGTTCGAGCTGCGCGAGGGGCATACGCATGACCCGCGCGCCAGCCGCAATGACGCGTGAGCGGCGGCACTAGCAGCCTCGAGCACGATCCCTCGGCAACTCTGGACAAACCGCCGCGCGCACAGTCGCGGTGGTTGATGGCGCTTGCCAAGGCGGCCAGGTTGCCGTTGATGCTGGCGGGCGCCGCGCCCCTCTTGAGCGGCGTCTTGCTGGTGGTGCAGGCCTGGCTGCTGGCCAGCGTGCTCGATGCGGCCATCGTCAGGCAAGTACCCCGGCAAGAACTGCTCGGCGACATCCTGGTCATAGCCGGGCTGATGCTGTTGCGCGCCTGCATCACCTGGGCGGGCGAGCGCGCCGGCGCGGACGCGGCCGAGCGCATCAAGCGCCATGTGCGGCTATCGCTCTTCAGGCGCCTGGTGCAAAAAGGTCCTTATTGGAGCCGGGGGCAGGCGTCCGGGGAGCTGGCCAGCGCAGTGGTGGATCAGGTCGAAGCGCTGGATGGGTTCTTTGCCAAGTACCTGCCCGCCATGGCCGCGGCGGCCATGCTGCCGGTCGCGTTTTCCGTGGTGTTGTTGCCAATGGACGTGATCGCCGGACTGGTCCTGCTGATCACCGCGCCGCTGATACCCCTGTTCATGGCCTTGGTCGGCTGGGGCGCCCAGGGCGCCAGCCGCAGGCACCTGCGCGCCTTCGCCCGCTTGTCGGGCTTTTTCGCCGACCGGCTGCGCGGCCTGTCCACCCTGAAGCTATACGGCCGCGCCGAGGCTGAGGCAGCGTCGGTCGTGGCGGCCAGCGACGCGCTGCGCCAGCGCACGATGTCGGTGCTGCGCATTGCCTTTCTTTCATCGGCGGTGCTGGAGTTTTTCGCGGCGCTGGGCGTGGCCGGGGTGGCGGTCTACATTGGATTGACCTATCTGGGATTCCTGGACCTGCGCTGGTCGCCGCTGACCTTGCAGGCCGGGTTGTTCTGTCTGCTGATGGCGCCGGAGGTCTATGCGCCGTTGCGCCAGTTCGCGGCGCATTATCACGACCGCGCGGCCGCGTTGGCGGCGGTGTCGCAGATAGCGCTGCTGTTCGATGGCCTGCCGCAAGAAGGCGATGGCCAGGCCGGTGGCGGATCTGGCCCGCGCAATCTTGCCGAGGCCGCCGCAGGCCCAGGACGCATTTCCGGGCGCCCTGGCTCAGGCGCTGCCCTTGCCATCGTAGGCTTGAATCTGGACGTGCCGGGCCGCGGCTTGGCGGTGCTTTCGGACGCCTGTCTGACGCTGGCGCCGGGCGAGCACGCCGCGCTGATGGGACCCAGCGGCATTGGCAAATCCTCGCTGATCGAGGCGATCGCACGCCTGCGTCCGTTCCGGGGGGACATCCGCATCGACGGCGTGTCTCTGCCCGAATGGGACGAGGCGGCGTTGCGCCAGCGCGTGGCGCTGATCGGTCAGAAGCCGCAGCTGCTGGCCGGTTCCATCGCGGACAACATCCGTCTGGGCCGCCCCGACGCTACCGATGCCGAAGTGCAGGCCGCCGCGCGCCGCGCCTGTGTGCTGGAGTTCGCCGAGGCCTTGCCGCAAGGGCTGGCGACGCCATTGGGCGGCCGCGGGCACGGCCTGTCCGGCGGCCAGGCGCAGCGCGTCGCGCTGGCGCGCCTGTTCCTGCGCGATCCGGGGCTGATCCTGCTGGATGAGCCCACGGCGCATCTGGACGAGGCCACGCAAGCGCGCGTGCTGGACGAGATCCTGGAATTCGCCGCCGGCCGCAGCTTGCTGTTGGTAACGCATGCGCCGGCAGTGGCGGCCCGGTTGGGCCGGACCCTGCGTGTGGCCGGCGGAAAAGTGGAAGACGCATGAAGAATCTGTTGTTGCTCCTGCCGCTGTATGCGCGCCGTAAAAGCGGGCTTTTACTCGCATTGTTCTGTGCGCTGGCGACGGTGGCCGCAGGCGTGGGCCTGTTGGGCGTTTCGGGCTGGTTCCTGACCGGTGCGGCGCTGGCGGGGGCGGGCGGCGCGTTCAATCTGTTTGCGCCGTCGGCGCTGGTGCGCGGCTTGTCGTTCCTGCGCATCGTGGCACGCTACGCTGATCGGGTGGTCGGCCATTCCGCCACGCTGCGCCTGTTGGCGGACTTGCGCGCGAAGGTGTTTTCGGCACTGATCCGGCTCACGCCGCGGCAACTGGCGCGCTATCGCGATGGCGACCTGGTGGCGCGCATGACGGGCGACGTCGACGCGCTCGATACGGTTTTCCTATTTGTGCTGGCGCCTCTGATCACCGCGGTGCTGGCGGGCGCGGTGCTGACCGCGGTGCTGGGTCTGTGGGTGCCCGCCGCCGCGCTGGCGTTGGCCCTGGCTTTGCTGGTGGCCTGTGTGCTGGTGCCTTTGTGGCTGCTGCGCGCCGCGCGCAAGCCGGGCGTGGCGGCCCAGGAGAGCGCGGCGGGGCTGCGCGCCGCCACGCTGGACGCGGTGGACGGGCACGCGGACATGGTGGCCCTGCATGCGCAGGCGCAGACGGCCGCGCATTTCGAACGCCTGTGCCAGGCCAGCGCGTTGGCCCGCCGCAGCCAGGCGCGGGTGGCGGTACGCGGGCAGTTCTTCCTCCAGGCCGCCGCCAGCGCCTCGGTGCTGGCCTTGCTCTGGTTCGGCCTGGACACGCTGGAAGCGGGGCGGATAGAAGGCCCCGCGCTTGCCGGGCTGTTGCTGGCGGTCATCGGAATCTTCGAAGTGGCCGGTCCCATCATGCGCGGGGCATCGCGCATGGGCTCGGCCATATCGGCGGCGGCGCGCATCCGCGAAGTCACGCAATGCGAGCCAGACATGCAGGATCCGCCCGCGCCTCGCGCTTTGCCCGACAGCGGCGCGGTGGAGCTGGATGGCGTGCGCTTTGCTTATCCCGCCCGAGGGGCTGGTGCCAGTCCGCTGGTGCTGGACGACGTCACCCTGCGTGTGGCGCCCGGTGAGCGGATCGCCATCGTAGGGCCAAGCGGTGCGGGCAAGTCGACCTTGCTGCACCTGCTCTTGCGTCTGGAGGATCCACAGGCGGGACAGGTGCGTTTCGGCGGCTGCGACGCGCGCGCCTGTGCACAGGCCGATTGGCACCGGCGCATTGCGCTGCTGTCGCAGGACGCGCCGGTGTTCCTGGGGACTTTGCGCACCAACCTGCTCATCGGCGATCCCGACGCGGATGACGCCGCCTTGTGGCGCGCGCTGGACGCCGCGAGGCTGGGCGATTTCGTGCGCGGCCTGCCCGATGGCCTGGATACCTGGGCGGGTGAGACGGGTTCGCAGTTGTCGGCCGGGCAGGCGCGCCGCCTATGCCTGGCGCGCGCGCTGTTGTCGCCCGCGGCGGTCATCGTGCTGGACGAGCCGACCGCAGGGCTGGATCGCGAGGCCGAAACGGCATTCTTCGCTGACCTGGCAGGCGCCGTGGGAGGACGCGCCGTGGTGCTTGCGACCCACGCAGCCTTGCCTCCCGGGGCGGTCGATCGCCGCTATGTCTTGCAGGGCGGCCGGCTACAGGAATGTGAATGGTCATCGGGGACGGCAATCCTGGCTTAAGCGCGGTTGCGAGGTTATAGTTCGCCTTGCTTCAATTCTTCAGGGCCGTCTTCCATGCAGACCGACAACGCCGAGTACATCCGGCGCACCATCCGCAGCGTTCCAGACTGGCCCCAACCCGGTGTCATATTTCGCGACATCACGCCCGTGCTGCAGGATCCTCGCGCGTTCCGGGTGCTTATCGATCTCTTCGTCTACCGCTACATGCGCCAGCGCCTGGACCTCGTGGCCGGCGTGGACGCGCGCGGCTTCATCGTGGGCAGCGTGCTGGCCTATGAGCTCAATCTGGGTTTCGTGCCGGTGCGCAAGAAGGGCAAGCTGCCGTTCCGCACGGTGGCCGAGGAATACTCGCTGGAGTACGGCAACGCGTCGGTTGAAATGCACACGGATTCCGTGCGCACCGGCCAGCGCGTCCTGCTGGTGGACGATCTGATCGCCACGGGCGGCACCATGTTGGCCGCCATCAAGCTGCTGCAGCGCCTGGGCGCCAACGTGGTCGAGGCGGCCGCCATCATCGACCTGCCCGACCTGGGCGGCTCCGCGAAGGTCGCCGCCACCGGCACGCCGCTCTACACCGTCTGTCAATACAGCGCCGACACCGCCGCGTAGGAACTACGCGTCCGACAGGCGCGGCTGGATAAAGTCCAGGAACGCCTTGGTCTTGGCCGGCAGCATGCGCGAAGGCAGTAGCGCGAAGAGGGGCAGGGGCGTCAGGCTCCACTCCGGCAGCACCCGCACCAGACCCGCCTGCTTGATGGCGCGTTCCATCGCGTCGAAGACCAGCAGCGGTGTGATGCCCAGGCCTTGACCGGCCAGCCGTCCGAGCATGCCGACGTTGTTGGCCGAAAGTCGCCCCGACACCTGCACCCGTTCCACCTTGTCGCCCGAATGCAGCATCCAGAAGGATGACTCCTCGCGCATGGTGGGGCGTAGGCATTCGTGATGGCTGAGATCCGCCGGCACGCGAGGCTCGCCGTGGCGCGCCAGGTACTCGGGCGAGGCATATAGCTGGTGGGCCATCAGCACGATCTTGCGCGAGATCAGGCTGGAGTCCGGCTGCTGGCCGAAGCGCAGGATCAGGTCGAACGGATTGCTGATGGGGTCGATCGGCCGCATGCTCAGATCGAAGTCGCATTCGATGTCCGGATGCTGCTCGCGGAATTCGCTGATGACGGCCGGCAGGAACAGCTGCGCCAGGCTGGTGGGCAGCGAGATGCGCAGGCGTCCCTTGGGCTGCACCGCCATGTCCAGCAGTTGATCGTGCGCGATGCGCGCTTCTTCCACGATATGGCGGCAGCGCTCGAAATAGATGGCGCCGGCCTCGGTCAGGTCGATCTTGCGCGTGCTGCGGTTGAGCAGCCGCATGCCGATGCTGCGCTCCAGTTCACTGACGCGGCGCGAGAGCGTGGACGTCGGAATATTCAAGGCTTCGGCGGCGTGGCTGAAGTTCTTGCGCTTGGCGACTTCGACAAACAGAGCGATGTCGTTAAGCTGGATATCCATGAGGCCCTCGAAGTTCAAAATTCCATTTCTGGCAGATTTGTATGATAAATGGAATCATTGTCCCGCCAGTAGAAATGTCTATTTCCCTGCGCTGAACGGTGCATCTACCAGATCAATCGCACATCTTCCGTTACCCAGCTTGCTTGCGGCTGAATGGAGGCATGACTTGCCGGTGCATGATCGCCTTCCATCGTGTGCAGAAAATGCGCAGATTCTGAGGGTGGCGACCAGTAATTGTCCCATTCATGCAAATATGTTCCCCAAAATAAGGGTTTTTACTAAGCTCCAATCGCCAGATACTTCGTCCCAGCAATCAAATTGTCATATCGCACCTGCCAGCCTGGCAGAAGACGATGTGCAAGGTTTAGGATGGAGTCATCGCAATGAAAGCCCTAGCTACCGCACTTATGGTTACCGCAACGCTGGTGGGTATGTCCGCCGCTCACGCCGATGGCAAGACGCGTGAACAGGTCCAACAGGAACTGCAAGCCGCCAAGGCCGCCGGCCAGGTCACGTTTGGTGAACTGGATTACCCGCCCGCCGCCGTCGAGCGCACCAGCCTGACGCGTGAACAAGTCCAGCAAGAACTGCAAAGCGCCAAGGCCGCCGGCCAGGTGACCTCGGCCGAACTGGACTACCCACCCAAAGCTGCCGTGTCGCAAACCGCCGGCAAGACCCGCGAACAAGTCCGCCAGGAATTGGCCGAAGCCAAGGCCCGCGGCGAGTACACCTTTGGCGAACTGGATTACCCGCCCCAAGGCCGCTAAGCCGTCCAGCAGGCAAGAAAAGAGCCCCTCCCGATGCAGAGGGGCTTTTTTACGCTAGGTGGAAGGGCGAACGGCCCGTGAGCCAACTGCCGATAGTGTCGCGTTTTCGCATCAGAATTGTGCGGGCCAATCAACAACTCTTGTTGGTCGTCTGGCCTCGGCAGCAGAATATCCCAGGCCCGTCCAATATTTTGCGAGCCTTAATTCGCATTTGATATCAACGTGTTAACGCAGGTTTCCAAAGAGAGCAGCTGGTAAGTAGGCCGTCATTATCCCAACCATGGAAAGTAGTTCTTCGAAATCCGGGTTACTTCGAATTGGCGCAGGCTGGACACTGGCTTCAGTGCATGCGCCGCTAACTTGTTCGCAGCGGCACGCAGATTCCCGCCCCTGTGTGCGGTGGGTTTGCGGTTTGCCTTTCATCTCGCCATTTTGGGGACTTATATGAAGAAGACGCTATTGGCTGTCGCGCTGTTGGCTGGTTTTGCCAGCGTTGCGCAAGCCGCAGACTCCGTGACGCTGTACGGCTTGATCGACGCTGGTATTGGCTACGAGAAGGTCAAGTTCGACGGCAATTCGCAAAGCCGCTTCGGCGGCGTGCAGGGCGTGAGCAGCGGCTCGCGGTTCGGCCTGCGCGGCACTGAAGATCTGGGCGACGGCCTGCGCGCCGTGTTCACCCTGGAAGCCGGTCTTGGCCCCATGAATGGCAAGTCGCTGCAAAACGGCCGCCTGTGGGGCCGCCAGGCCACCGTGGGCCTGGACAGCGATACCTGGGGCCGTCTGGAATTCGGCCGCCAGACCAACCTGGCTTCCAAGTACTTCGGCTCGATCGACCCGTTCTCGATCAGCTACAACACCGCCAACATGGGTACCACGTTCGGCAGCGCCAACACCATGCGCCTGGACAATATGGTCCTGTACCAGACCCCCAGCATGGGCGGCTTCAAGGCGGGCATCGGCTACTCGTTCAGCGCCGATGACGCGGTCAGCGATACATCGCAGACCGGCTTCCAGACCGGCAATAACAACCGCGTGCTGACCGCAGGCGTGCAGTACGTCAACGGCCCGTTGAACCTGGCCGCAGCGTATGACCGCTTCAACCCGTCCAACGGCCAGACCGGCGGCAAGTCCGAAGCCCGCATCCAGGAATACATCCTGGGCGGTTCGTATGACTTCGAAGTCGTGAAGGTTGCGGCGGCATTCGGCCAGACCCGCGACGGCTGGTTCGTCGGCCAGAACATGGGCACCACGCCCGCTGGCATGCAGAACCTGGGTACGTTCAAGCTGGCTGACGGCTTCCGCGCCAATTCGTACATGATCGGCGCCACCGTGCCGCTGGGCCGCCACTCGGTCTTCGGTTCGTGGCAGCGCGCCACCGCCAGCAACGACAAGCTGACGGGCGACGACGCGACGTTCAACGTCTACAGCCTGGGCTACACCTACGACTTCACCAAGCGCACCAACCTGTACGCGTACGCCTCCTACGGTGACAACTACGCGTTCCAGCGCGATGCGACCGACACGGCAGTCGCCGTCGGTGTGCGTCACCGTTTCTAAGCGATAGGACGTCCGGCAAGACCTTGCTGAATGCGCGGCTCATCTCCGTGGGCCGCCGAGTGACAGCGAACCTCCGCGACTGGTTGCCGCCGGACGTTTCTTGAGCAGGGAAGGGAAGGGCCTCCGCAAGGAGGCCCTCTCGTTTTTTTAGGCGCCCGCGTGAAGGGCGTGGATTTAGAGGAACAACTTGTAGGCCGGGTTGTCGGTCTCGTTCCAGTGGGGATAGCCCAGTTCCGCCACGAAGCTGCGGAACTGCTTCTTGTCGGCAGGCGGCACCTGGATGCCGATCAGGATGCGGCCGTAATCCGCGCCCTGGTTGCGGTAATGGAACAGGCTGATGTTCCAGTCCGGATTCATGGCGTTGAGAAAGCGCATCAGCGCGCCCGGGCGTTCCGGAAATTCGAAGCGGTACAACAGTTCGTTGCGCGCCAGCGCGGAACGTCCGCCCACCATGTGGCGCAGGTGGGTCTTGGCCATTTCGTCGTGGGTCAAGTCCAGCGTGTCAAAGCCATGGCGGCGGAAGTTGGCCGCGATCTTGTCGGGCTCGGACGCCGAGGACACCTGGATGCCGACGAAGACGTGCGCGCGATCCGCGTCGGAGATGCGGTAATTGAACTCGGTGACGCTGCGCTCGCCCACCAGTTCACAGAAACGGCGGAAGCTGCCGCGCTGCTCCGGCATGGTGACGGCGAACACGGCTTCGCGCATTTCGCCGACTTCGGCGCGTTCGGCCACGAAGCGCAGGCGGTCGAAATTCATGTTGGCGCCGCAGGCGATCGCCACCAGCGTCTTGCCCTTCAGATGGTGTTCGGCCGCATACTGCTTGGCGCCCGCGACCGCCATCGCGCCGGCCGGCTCCAGCACGCTGCGCGTGTCCTGGAATACGTCCTTGATGGCCGCGCAGATCGCGTCGGTGTTGACCACCACGAAGTCGTCCACATACTGGCGCGTGAGCTTGAAGGTTTCGGCGCCCACCATCTTGACCGCCGTGCCGTCCGAGAACAGGCCCACGTCGTTCAACTGCACGCGACGGCCCGCGCGCACGCTGCGCAGCATGGCGTCCGAGTCTTCCGTTTGCACGCCGATGATCTTGATTTCCGGGCGCAGCTGTTTGATGTAGGCGGCCACGCCCGCGATCAGCCCGCCGCCGCCGATGGCGACGAAGATGGCGTCGATCGGGCCGGGATGCTGGCGCAGGATCTCCATGCCCACGGTGCCCTGGCCGGCGATCACGTCGGGATCGTCGAAGGGATGGACAAAGGTCAGCTTCTCTTTCTTTTCCAGGATCTGCGCATGCGCGTAAGCGTCGGAAAAGCTCTCGCCCGCCAGCACGACTTCGCCGCCCAGGCGGCGCACCGCGTCGATCTTGACCTGCGGGCTGGTGGTGGGCATGACGATGACGGCGCGGCAGCCCAGCCGGCTGGCCGCCAGCGCGACGCCCTGGGCGTGGTTGCCGGCCGAGGCCGCGATCACGCCGCGGTTGCGCGCGGCCGGGCTCAGGTTGGCCATCTTGTTGTACGCCCCGCGCAGCTTGAAGCTGAACACCGCCTGGGTATCCTCGCGCTTGAGCAGCACCGTGTTCGAAATCCGTTGCGACAGCAGCGGCGCCGCTTCCAGTGGCGATTCGACCGCGACGTCGTAAACCTTCGAGGTCAGAATGCGTTTCAGATAATCAGTGGACATGGGACAGCGGCTGGCGGCAAGAAGTAGGGAAGTGGGGCAGATTATGCACCCGCGCGCGGCTACACTCGCCCCACTATGGAAGAAAGTCTGTTATCCGCTGTGCATTGGATGCTGGGGGTGCTGGCGCTGCCCTCGGTCGGCCTGTCTGCGATCTTCACGGTCTCGCTGGTGTCTGCGACCTTGCTGCCGCTGGGGTCCGAGCCGGCCGTGTTCGGCTTCATCAAGCTGGCGCCGGACATGTTCTGGCCGGCCATCCTGGTGGCGACCCTGGGCAATACCGCTGGCGGCGCCATCAGCTACGCCATGGGCCTGGGCGCCGAACGCGCCGTGCAACGCTGGAAGGAAAAGCACCCCCATCCGCATCCCGACGCGACCGAGGGCGGACGCATGCGCGGGCGCTGGAATGAGCGCGCCCACGACTGGATCCACCGCATGGGGCCACCCGCGCTGCTGTTGTCCTGGCTGCCCGCCGTGGGCGATCCGCTGTGCGCGGTCGCGGGGTGGCTGCGGCTGTCCTTCTGGCCCTGCGTGTTCTACATGGCCATCGGCAAATTCCTGCGCTATCTGGTCATGACCGCCAGCCTGCTGTGGTTTTTTCCCGGTCAGGTCTAGCGCCGATATTGCAATTAATCGGGGACGCACCATCCCCGCCATTTCCGGATTTCGAGCGCGTCCCTAGGGGTATTAGGGGCCAGACTCGTCCAATGGCATAAAATAGTTTTTTAAGGGCCCCCTCTTGCAGCCATGAACGCCCCACTCGCTAGCCACATCTTGAACGGGGCGATGCCGCCCGCAGCACCCGCGCGCTTGCGCGAAATCCCGTACAACTACACGTCGTTTTCCGACCGCGAGATTGTCGGCCGGTTGTTGGGCGACGACGCCTGGAGCCTGCTGAGCGACCTGCGCGGCGAGCGCCGCACCGGCCGTTCCGCGCGCATGCTGTACGAGGTGCTGGGCGACATCTGGGTGGTGCGCCGCAATCCCTATCTGCAGGACGACCTGCTCGACAACCCCAAGCGCCGCAAGCAGCTGATCGAAGCCCTGCATCACCGCCTGGGCGAAATCGACCGCCGTCGCGAACCGGACGTGCCCGCCGAGGCCGGCCATGATCCGCACCGCGACGAGAAGGTCGTCGGCCTGCTGGCGCGGGCGCGTTCCGCCATTGCCGCGTTCGAGGGCGAGTTCGACCAGACCGCCATGATGCGCAAGCAGGCGCAGAAGGTGCTGGGCCGCATCACCGCGCGCGACAACATCAAGTTCGACGGCCTGTCGCGCGTCTCGCACGTGACCGATGCCACCGACTGGCGCGTCGAATACCCCTTCGTGGTGCTGACGCCGGACACGGAAGACGAAATCGCGGCGCTGGTCACCGCCTGTATCGAGCTGGGGCTGACCATCATTCCGCGAGGCGGCGGCACCGGCTATACCGGCGGCGCCATTCCGCTGACCTGGAAGTCGGCGGTCATCAACACCGAGAAATTCGACAAGCTCGGCAAGGTCGAGTCCTGTTTGCTGCCCGGGCTGACCGAGCCTGTGGCGGTCATCCATGCCGGCGCCGGCGTGGTGACCAAGCGCGTCTCCGAGGCCGCCGAGGCGGCCGGCTTCGTGTTCGCCGTCGATCCGACCTCGGCCGAGGCTTCCTGTGTCGGCGGCAACATCGCCATGAACGCGGGCGGCAAGAAGGCCGTGCTGTGGGGCACCGCGCTGGACAACCTGGCCTGGTGGCGCATGGTCGACCCGAACGGCAACTGGCTGGAAGTCAGCCGCCTGGACCACAACATGGGCAAGATCCATGACGTGGACGTGGCGCGCTTCGAGCTCAAGTGGTTCGACGGCCGCGGCAAGCCGGGCGAGCGCCTGCTGAAGACCGAAACCCTGGAAATCCAGGGCCGCGTGTTCCGCAAGGAAGGCCTGGGCAAGGACGTCACGGACAAGTTCCTGGCCGGCCTGCCCGGCATCCAGAAGGAAGGCTGCGACGGCCTGATCACGTCGGCGCGCTGGGTGCTGCACCGCATGCCGCGCTACACGCGCACGGTCTGTATGGAGTTCTTCGGCCAGGCGCGCGACGCGATCCCGTCGATCGTCGAGGTCAAGGGCTACCTGGACGGCGAAGGCCGCGCCCGCGGCGCCATCCTGGCGGGGCTAGAGCACCTGGACGAACGCTACCTGCGCGCGGTGGGCTACGCCACCAAGAGCAAGCGCGGCGTGCTGCCCAAGATGGTCCTGATCGGCGACATCGTCGGCGACGACGAGGACGCCGTGGCCGCGGCATCCAGCGAAGTGGTGCGCCTGGCCAACACGCGCCATGGCGAAGGCTTCGTGGCTGTCAGCCCCGAGGCGCGCAAGAAGTTCTGGCTGGACCGCTCGCGCACCGCCGCGATCGCGCGCCACACCAACGCCTTCAAGATCAACGAAGACGTGGTGATCCCGCTGCCCCGCATGGGCGAATACACGGATCACATCGAACGCATCAATATCGAGCTCTCGACCCGCAACAAGCTCAAGCTGCTGGGCGAGCTGGACGCCTATCTGTGCACGCCGTTGCCCGTCGGCAAGATCGATGACACGGACGTCGAGACCACCCGCGCCGAAATGCTGGCCGAGCGCACCCGCCAGGCGCTGGAACTGCTGGTCGCCGTCAGGCAGCGCTGGCAGTGGCTGCTGGACAACCTGGACCTGCCGCTGATGCAGGCGCTGCCCGAGCTGCATGGCCTGGGCCTGGGCGAATTGCAGCCGGCGCTGTCGGACCGCCTCGCGGCGCAGCCGGGCGCATGCGTCTTCGACGTGGTGCAGGATCGCACCATCCGCCTGTCCTGGAAGACCGAAGTGCTGGCCGGCTTGCAGCGCACGTTCTCGGGCGCGGCCTACAAGAAGATCGTCGACGAACTGGTCGCCATCCACGGCCGCGTGCTCAAGAGCCGCGTCTTCGTGGCGCTGCACATGCACGCCGGAGACGGCAACGTGCACACCAACATCCCGGTCAACTCGGACGACTACGAGATGCTGCAGGAGGCCCACCAGGCCGTCGAGCGCATCATGCAGATCGCCCGCGACCTGGACGGGGTGATCTCCGGCGAGCACGGCATCGGCCTGACCAAGTACGAATTCCTGACCGAAGCCGAACTGGCGCCGTTCCAGGACTACAAGCGCCGCGTCGATCCCAACGGCCACTTCAACGCCGGCAAACTGATGCCCGGCGCGGACCTGCGCCACGCCTGGACGCCCAGCTTCAACCTGATGGGCCACGAGTCGCTGATCATGCAGCAAAGCGACATCGGCGCCATCTCGGAATCCATCAAGGACTGTTTGCGCTGCGGCAAGTGCAAGCCGGTGTGTGCCACCCACGTGCCGCGCGCCAACCTGCTGTATTCGCCGCGCAACAAGATCCTGGCCACTTCGCTGCTGGTGGAAGCCTTCCTGTACGAAGAGCAGACCCGCCGCGGCGTCAGCCTCAAGCACTGGGAAGAGTTCGAGGACGTGGCCGACCATTGCACGGTCTGCCACAAGTGCTACAACCCCTGTCCGGTCGATATCGACTTCGGCGACGTGTCCATGAACATGCGCGCCGTGCTGCGCCGCATGGGCCGCAAGTCGTTCAATCCGGGCACGGCCAGCGCCATGTTCTTCCTCAACGCCAAGGACCCGGCCACCATCAACGCCACCCGCAAGGCGATGGTGGGCGTGGGCTACAAGGTCCAGCGCGCCGCGCACGACCTCCTGTCGGGCCTGGTGAAGAAGCAGACCGCCGCGCCGCCGGCGACGGTGGGCAAGCCGCCGCTGCGCGAGCAGGTGGTGCACTTCGTGAACAAGAAGATGCCCGGCGGGCTGCCCAAGCAGGCGGCGCGCAAGCTGCTGGACATCGAGGACGCGAACTACGTGCCCATCATCCGCGATCCCAAGGCCACCACGGCCGACACGGAAGCGGTGTTCTACTTCCCGGGCTGCGGTTCGGAACGCCTGTTCTCGCAGGTGGGCCTGGCCACGCAAGCCATGCTGTGGCACGCGGGGGTGCAGACCGTGCTGCCGCCGGGCTACCTGTGCTGCGGCTATCCCCAGCGCGGCAACGGCATGACGGACAAGGCCGAGCAGATCATCACCGACAACCGGGTGCTGTTCCACCGCGTCGCCAACACGCTGAACTACCTGGACATCAAGACGGTGGTGGTCAGCTGCGGCACCTGCTACGACCAACTGGCCGGCTACGAGTTCGACAAGATCTTCCCGGGCTGCCGCCTGATCGACATCCACGAATACCTGCTGGAAAAGGGCATCAAGCTGGAAGGGGCCAAGGGCGTGCGCTACATGTACCACGACCCCTGCCACACGCCCATGAAGCTGCAGGAACCCATGAAGACCGTGCGCGCCCTGGTTGGCGACGACGCCATCAAGAGCGACCGTTGCTGCGGCGAATCGGGCACCCTGGCCGTCAGCCGCCCCGACATCTCCACGCAGGTGCGCTTCCGCAAGCAGGAAGAACTGCTCAAGGGTGATGCCGAGCTGCGCAGCGACGGATTCACCGGCGACGTGAAGGTGCTGACCTCCTGCCCGTCGTGCCTGCAAGGCCTGTCGCGCTATGAGGGCGACACCGGCATGGACGCCGACTACATCGTGGTCGAGATGGCGCGCCACATCCTGGGCGAAGGCTGGATGGAAGAGTACGTGCGCCGCGCCAATGCTGGCGGCATCGAGCGGGTGCTGGTCTAAGCCGGTACGCGCAGCCAAAAAAAACCGCGGCCAGCAATGGCCGCGGTTTTTTTACTTGTGGCAATGCGCCGGAGGGCTTACTCCAGCTTGATGCCGGCCTTCTTGATCACGTCAGCCCAGGCGGTGCGTTCCTGCTCGGCGTAGGCCTTGAACTCCTGCGAGGACAGCGGCATCGGGATCACGCCCATGTCCAGCATCTTCTGCGACACGGCGGGCGACTTCAGCGTGGCGTCCAGTTCGGCCGCCAGCTTCTTGACCACCGGCTCCGGCAGGCCACCCGGGCCGATCAGGCCCTGCCAGGCATAGGCGGTGAAGTTGGGCACGCCTTGTTCGGCCATGGTGGGCGCGTCCGGCAGCGCCGCGACGCGTTCCGGGGTGGCCGCGGCCAGGACGCGCAGCTTGCCGGCCTTGACGTTGGGCAGGCCCGCGGCCAGGTCGATGAACATCACGTCCACCTGTCCGCCCAGCAGGTCCTGGATGGCGGGGGCGGCGCCCTTGTAGGGCACATGCAGCAGGTTGGCGCCGGTGCGCTGCTTGAACAGTTCCAGCGCCAGGTGGTGCGGCGAGCCCGCGCCGGCGGAGGCCGCCGACAGTTTGCCCGGCTCTTTCTTGGCGGCCTGGATCACGTCGTCCACCGTCTTGAACGGCGAGTTGACGTTCACGGCCAGCAGCAGCGGGAACTTGGCGATGCCGCCGATGTAGGTGAACTTGGACGGGTCGTAGGACAGCTTGGCGTACAGCGACGGGTTGAAGGCCAGCGTGCCCGAGTCGGCGGTGCCGACCATGTAGCCGGTAGGTTCGGCTTGGGCGACGGCGGTGGCGCCAATGATGGTGGCGGCGCCGGGACGGTTTTCGACCACGATGGTCTGGCCCAGCGGCTTTTCCATGCCGCCCGCGACCGTGCGCGCCACCACGTCGGCGCCACCGCCCGCCGGGTAGGGCACGATCCAGCGGATCGGCTGGGCGGGCCAGGATTGGGCGGAGGCCGCGCCTGCGGCCAGGGACAGGGCGGCTAGCGCCAACAGGCGCTTCGCGTGCTTATGCATGGGGTGTCTCCAAGTGCGGAATTGAATATGGGCCGGCGCCGCGAGGGGCGCGGGGGCCTGTTATGCGCCGTTATTATGCCTTGCGTCCCCGGCAATAGGCGGATGTTTTGCGCCTTGTTTTCAGCGGCTTATTGCGGGTCCGGGTAGCTGCGGGCGCCGAAGATCGCGGAGCCGATGCGCACTTCGGTGGAGCCTTCCTCGATCGCCAGCTCGAAGTCTCCGCTCATGCCCATGGACAGCCGGTCCAGCGACACGCCGGGCAGGTTTTCCTGGCGCAGCCGGTCGCGCTGCTCGCGCAGGGCGCGGAAGCAGGCGCGCACTTCGGCGGCATCCGGCGAATTCACGGCCAGCGTCATCAGGCCCTGCACGCGCAGCGTCGGGAAGTCGGTGGCGATGCGGCGCAGGAAAGCGGCCACGTCCACGGGATCCATGCCGTACTTGCTCGGCTCGGACGAGGTCTTGACCTGCACCAGCACGTCCAGGGTCCGGTCTTCGTTGGCCAGGCGGCGATGCAGGGCTTCGGCCAGTTCCACCCGGTCCAGCGACTGGACCTCGGCCGCGTCGCGCGCGGCGTCGCGGGCCTTGTTGGTCTGCAGATGGCCGATCAGCACCCATTGCAGGCCCAGGCCGTCCAGCGCGGTGGCCTTCTGGCGGATTTCCTGCGTCTTGTTTTCGCCGTAGCGGGTCAGCCCCAGCGCCATGGCTTCGCGGATGGCATCCACGCCGAAGGTCTTGCTGACGGGCAGCAGGGTCACGCTGTCCGGGCTGCGGCCGGCGCGCGTGCAGGCGTCGGCGATGCGTTGCTGGATCTGGGCAAGGCGCCCGGCCATGGTGTCTACGGCGGTCATTCAGCTCTCTGGTAGGAACGGGATGTCCCATAGTGTAGGACTGCGCAGGATCGTTTCGCCACAGTGCCCGCGCGCGTCGTTGACCCTGTGTAATCGGCAGGCTTAGAATTTGAAGATATTTGTTTATATTTCAATGTTCTATGCCATCCGGCGCCGCCCCAGCGGGCGTCACGGTTTCCCACCTTTACTGTCTCCCGCCATGTCCACCGCAGCGCCTGAATACGCTTTCGCCACGCCTTTCCTGAATCCGCCCGCTTCCCCCATCCGATCGCTCATGCCGTACGCCATGCGTCCCGGCACCATTTCGCTGGCGGGCGGCTACCCCGCGCAGGAACTGTTCGACGTGGACGGCCTGTCGGTCGCATCGACCCAGGTGCTGGCCCGCCTGGGCGCCTGCCTGCAGTATTCCAACATCGACGGCCAGGCCAGCCTGCGCCATGAACTGGCGCGTCTGTCGGCGGAGCGCGGCCTGATCTGCAACCCCGATACCGAGCTGGTCGTGACCGGCGGTTCGCAGCAGGCCCTGGCGCTGCTGACCCGCGTCATGCTGCAGCCCGGCGACCACGCCATCATCGAATCGCCCGCGTTTCCGAATTCCGTGCAGGCGCTGCGTTACACCGGCGCAACGGTGCATACGGTGCAGTCGGGCCCCGAGGGCATCGACGTGGACGCGCTGGACGAACTGGCCGGCCGCATCAAGCCCAAGATGGTCTGCGTGGTGGCATCGTTCTCGAATCCCTGCGGCGCGACCCTGACCCGCGAGCGCCGCCTGCGGCTGCTGGAACTGGCGGTCAAGCACCGCTTCCTGATCGTCGAGGACGACCCCTACAGCGAGCTGCGCTTTGCCGGCGAGGCGGTGCCGCCCATCGCCGCGCTGGCCGAAGGCGAAGCCCGCCACTGGGCCGTGTACCTGGCCAGCATGTCCAAGACCATGGCGCCCGCGCTGCGCATCGGCTGGCTGGTGGCTCCGCCCGAAGTCCGCCGCCGCTGCGTCAGCGCCAAGGCCGCCGACGACATGGCCTCGTCCGCGTGGATCCAGGAAGTCGTGGCCCAGTACCTGGCCAACGGCCGCTACGGCGAGCATGTGCCGCGCATCCGCGCGGCCTACGGCCTGCGCTGCGACGCCATGGCCGAGTCGCTGGCCCGCGAACTCAACGGCCGCGTCACTTTCAGCAAGCCCGAAGGCGGCATGTTCTTCTGGGCCCGCCTGACGGGCGACATCGACGCCACCCGCCTGTTGCCCTACGCCATCGAGCACGAGGTCGTCTACGTGCCGGGCAAGGCCTTCTACGCCGACGCGGCGCAGGCCGACCTGCACGCCATGCGCATGTCGTTCGCCACCATGAACGAAAGCCAGATCGCCCAGGGCATGGTGCGGCTGGGCCGCGCGCTGGACGCGTGCGAAGCCAACGAGCCGGTGTCGATCTCGCTGGCCGCCTGATGCCGGCTTGACGGCGCGCATCCGCCGCCGCCTTGCCTGTTGCTATGCTTTTTGCCTGTCCGCCCTGGCGCTTGCGCGCCGGGGCGCGCATACCTAAATAAGCGCTTGTTATTTGGTTCGAGCGCTTCATGTCTATAAGCTTCTTGCCTCGGCGCGTCCCCGCGCCCGCAAAGCAGAACAGGAAACGAGGTCATGAACATTGCAAAAGGGTTGATCGGCGCGGCGTTGCTGGCGGCAGCGGCGCAGGGTGCGCAAGCAGCCACGCTGGACGTGGTGCGCCAGCGCGGCGCCGTGGCTTGCGGCACGACCACGGGCTTCGCGGGCTTTTCCGCGCCCGACGCGCAAGGCAAGTGGCAGGGGCTGGACGTGGACCTGTGCCGCGCCATCGCCGCCGCGGTCTTCGGCGACGCCAACAAGATCAAGGTGGTGCCGCTGAATTCGCAGCAGCGTTTCACCGCCCTGCAATCCGGCGAGGTGGACGTGCTGACACGCAACACCACCGTCACGCAGCAGCGCGATACCGCGCTGGGCATCATCCACGCCGGCATCAACTTCTACGACGGCCAGGGCTTCCTGGTGCCCAAGTCCCTGGGCGTGAAGAGCGCCAAGGAAATCAACGGCGCCACCATCTGCTTGCAGACCGGCACGTCCAACGAGAACACGCTGGCCGATTGGGCGCGCGCCAACAACGTAAGCTACAAGCCGGTCGTGATCGAGACCTTCAATGAAGTGGTCAACGCCTTTGCCGCGGGCCGTTGCGACGTCTTCAGCACCGACGCTTCGGGCCTGGCCTCGATCCGCATCTCCAAGCTGCAGAACCCCGACGACTACGTGGTGTTGCCCGAGATCATCTCCAAGGAACCGCTGGGCCCGTTCGTGCGCCAGGGCGATGATGCCTGGCTGAACATCGTGCGCTGGTCGCTGTCGGCCATGATCGAGGCCGAAGAGTACGGCGTGTCGTCCGCCAACGTGGACGAACAGGCCAAGAGCGCCAATCCCAACATCAAGCGCATCCTGGGCGTCACGCCTGGCGGCGGCGCCAACCTGGGGTTGGACGAGAAATGGGCCTACAACATCGTCAAGCAGGTGGGCAACTACGGCGAGAGCTTCGAGCGCAACGTGGGCCAGGGTAGCCCCTTGAAGATCAAGCGCGGCCTGAATGCGCAATGGACGCAAGGCGGGCTGATGTACGCGTTGCCGATCCGCTGACGAGAATGGATTTCGCGCGCCCGGCCATCGATTGCCAGCGCGCGGAACCCCCGGGCGCTAGCCGCGCCGGTACAGTTCGGCGATCTTTACGAACGCGGTGCGCAATTCCCGCGTGCCGCCTTGAAAGATCATCGGCCGGCCGCGGTGCGTGAACACCACCAGGCGCTTGGAGAACAGCATCGGCACGAAGCGCGCGTAGCGCACGTCTTCCCAGGCGACTTCGCGGCGCGTGAACCAGGTCTGGCGCAGGCCGCGTTCGTCGATGGTGGTGATGGACGTCTGCATGTGCCAGGACACGAACAGCAGTCCCAGGAAGCACAGCGCCACCACGGCGGCCAGCAAGGTGTCGAAGGGTTGCGAAGGCGCGCGGATGGCGGTGGTGACCACCTGCACGCCCAGTACCGCCAGGATGACCCAGGTCAGGATGCGGACCCAGTCGGGCCAGGCCTGGCCCGACAAGGGCAGCGGGCCGATGGCCCGCAGCAGCGCCGCGTGGTCCTCGGCGGGGGGCGTGCCGGCGGGAGTGTTCATGGAGTCCGTCATGCCGCCCGTTTGGCGGCGATGGCGTTGCCGGCGCGGCTGGAACCCTTGCGGTTCAGATGGCCCGACATCCACTGGCCGATATCGACCACGGCGTCGAAGTCCACGCCGGTATCGATGTCCAGGCCGCGCAGCATGTACAGCACGTCTTCGGTGGCGACGTTGCCGGTGGCGCCCTTGGCGTAGGGGCAGCCGCCCAGGCCGGCCACCGAGGTGTGGAAAATCGAGATGCCGGTTTCCAGCGCCGCCAGGATATTGGCCAGCGCCTGCCCGTAGGTGTCGTGGAAGTGGCCGGAAATGCGCGCGGGATCGGCCACGCGCGTCACTGCCGTCATCACTTCGCGCACGCGCTTGGGCGTGCCCACGCCGATGGTGTCGGCCACGTCGATCTCGTCGACCTGCATCGCCAGGTAGCGCTGCGCCACGTCCACCACCGCTTCCACCGGTACTTCGCCCTGGTAGGGACAGCCCAGCGCGCAGCTGATGCTGCCGCGCACGCGGATGCCGGCGGCGCGCGCGGCTGCTACCACGGGTTCGAAGCGCGCGATCGATTCGGCGATGGAACAGTTGATGTTCTTTTGCGAGAAAGCCTCGCTGGCGGCGCCGAAGATCACGATCTCGTCGGCGCCGGCGGCCAGCGCGCCCTCGAAGCCCTTCATGTTCGGCGTCAGCACGGAATAGATGGTGCCGGGGCGGCGCTCGATGCGGGCCATGACTTCGGCGCCGTCGGCCATTTGCGGCACCCACTTGGGCGATACGAACGAGGCGGCTTCCACATTGGGGAAGCCTGCGGCGGCCAGGCGGTTGACCAGTTCCACCTTGACGTCGGTGGGCACGAATTCCTTTTCGTTCTGCAGGCCATCGCGGGGCGACACCTCGACGATCTTCACGCGGGAGGGCAAAGCCATGTCTATTCCTGTCTCGGGATGGGGTGAGCGGCGCGGCAAGGCGGCGGCGCTATCTGCACAATATTAGCGCCATAGGGCAGGCGCCGTTTTGCAGGCAAGGCGAAGGGCAACTGCCTTGGGGGAACGGCCCTATTTCAGCCGTTGATAGCGGCCGTCGTCTAGCCGGACGACACGGCCTTGCAGCTCCAGTTCGAGCAGTTGCGTTTGCAGCTTGGCGGTGTCCATGCCGTTGCGGGCCAGGA
Source organism: Achromobacter sp. D7-1 (assembly GCF_059760445.1). NCBI lineage: Bacteria > Pseudomonadati > Pseudomonadota > Betaproteobacteria > Burkholderiales > Alcaligenaceae > Achromobacter > Achromobacter sp. D7-1. Next base: position 23,706 of record NZ_JCBAMT010000083.1, read on the forward strand.
TCGCGTCCAGATGCAGCGGATCGTAGCCCAGCGCGTCGAGCACGGGGTGGTCAGGCAAGGTTTCCTCCGTGGCGGGCTGGGCGCGCGCGGCAGGCGTGGGACCGCCGCCCAGCTCATCGGTGATGTCCCTGGCGGTTTCCACCAGCTTGGCGCCCTGGCGGATCAGCGCATGGCAGCCGCGCGAAAGCGGCGAATGGATGGATCCGGGAATGGCGAAGACCTCGCGTCCGCCCTCGGCGGCCAGCCGGGCCGTGATCAGCGATCCGCTTTGGCGGGCGGCTTCCACCACCAGCACGCCCCGGGCCAATCCCGCCACGATGCGGTTGCGCTTGGGGAAATGCTGCGGCAGCGCGCCCGTACCCAGAGGCAGTTCCGACACCAACGCGCCGTGCGCCGCGATGCGGTGCGCCAGGTCGCGATGCTTGGCAGGGTAGATGCGGTCTATGCCAGTGCCCATGACCGCCACCGTGCCGGCGCCCTCGGGGCCGGCGTCCAGCGCGCCTTCATGCGCCGCGCCGTCGATGCCCAGGGCCAGCCCGCTGACCACGCGCCAGCCATGTCCAGCCAGATGGCGCGCAAAGGCGCGGGCGTTCTCCTGGCCGCCGGGCGTGGCGTTGCGCGCGCCTACTACCGCCAGCGAGGGTCCCTGCAGGAATGCCGGATCGCCTGCCACATAGAGCAGGATGGGCGGATCGGCGATGGTGAGCAGGCTTTGCGGGTAAGTGGGATCGGCCAGCGTCAGGATGTGCCGCCCGGGCGCGGCGACCCATTCCAGCGCGCTTTCAACCTGCGCCGCCATCTCTTGCGGCATGGGGGCGGCGAGCTGCCGGGCCAGCGCCTCGGGCAGATGGCGCGACAAGGCCGTGGCGCGCTGGGCGTAGATCTGTTCCGGCAGGCCGAGCGCGCCTAGCAGCGTGCAGGCGGTGGCGGAGCCGATGTTCGGCTCCAGGGACAGGCGCAGCCAGGCGGCCAGTTCGGAAGGGGATTGCGTGAGCGGCATGGGGCAGGCGCGTAAGGGCGTCGATGGGGCGAGAGTGTCGCATGCGGGGCGAGCGGGTGCGGGACCCGGGGGGACCGATTTGCGGCGCGGCGCGGGCAGGAACCCCCAGGGTATATGGCAATCCGGCCAATCCTGGAATTAGCCGAAAACTATTAGAAATCAAGAGTCTAATGAATTAAACTCTTATGTAAACCTGACTACTGGCAATTCCCCCGCAATGGCTTTACTTCCTATTCTTCGTTACCCCGACCCGCGCCTGCACAAAAAGGCCAAGCCGGTCGCCGAGGTCGACGACCGCATCCGCCAACTGGTGCGCGACATGGCTGAAACCATGTACGACGCGCCGGGCGTGGGCTTGGCCGCGACCCAGGTCGACGTGCACGAGCGCGTCGTCGTGATCGACGTGTCCGAGGACAGCAACCAGTTGCTGGTCCTGATCAACCCCGAGATCACCTGGCACAGCGACGACTACAAGATCTACGAAGAAGGCTGCCTGTCGGTGCCCGGCGTCTATGACGACGTCGAGCGCGCGTCCCGCATCCGCTGCAAGGCGCTGGACGTGGACGGCAAGCCCTTCGAGTTCGAGGCCGACGGCCTGCTGGCCGTGTGTGTACAGCACGAGCTGGACCATCTGGAGGGCAAGGTGTTCGTGGAATACCTGTCCAGCCTGAAGCAGAACCGCATCAAGACCAGGCTGAAGAAGGCCGAGCGCGAAGCGCTGCGTGCTTGATTTTTTTCATTTCCCGGTCCTCTTCCCATGCGCCTAGTCTTTGCCGGCACGCCGGAATTCGCCCGTATCGCCTTTGACGCCTTGCGCGCCGCCGGCCACGAGATCCCTCTGGTCATGACCCAGCCCGACCGTCCGGCCGGGCGCGGGCTGAAGCTGACGCCCAGCCCCGTCAAGCAGGCGGCGCTGGAAGCCGGCATCGAAGTCGCCCAGCCGCGCAGCCTGCGCCTGGACGGCCGTTATCCCGAAGAGGCCAGCGAGGCGCAGGCCCTGCTGCAGCGCGTGGCGCCTGACGTGATGGTGGTGGCGGCCTATGGCCTGATCCTGCCGCAGTGGGTGCTGGATCTGCCGCGCCTGGGTTGCCTGAACATTCATGCCAGCCTGTTGCCGCGCTGGCGCGGCGCCGCGCCCATCCAGCGCGCCATCGAAGCCGGCGACGCCCAGACCGGCGTGACCATCATGCAGATGGACCAGGGCCTGGATACCGGCGACATGCTGCTGGAACGCGTGGTGCCGATCGGCGGCGATACCACCGCGGCCGAGCTGCACGATGCGCTGGCGCTGGCGGGCGGCGAGGCCATCGTTGAAGCGTTGGCCGCCCTGGCCCAGGGCGGCCTGACGCCGCGCAAGCAGCCCGAGGCCGGCGTGACCTATGCCGCCAAGCTCGACAAGGCCGAAGGCGCCCTCGACTGCACCCAGCCCGCCGGACTGCTGGCGCGCCGCGTGCGCGCCTTCAACCCCGTGCCGGGCGCCAGCATCCGCCTGCCCGGCCTGGCCGATCCGGTGAAGGTCTGGCGCGCGCAGGCGCTGGATGAGGCCACCACGGCCGCGCCCGGCAGCGTGCTGCGGGTCGACACCACAGGTATCGACATCGCCACTGGCAGCGGCGTGCTGCGCTTGCTGGAATTGCAGAAGGCGGGCGGCAAGCGCCAGCCCGTGGATGTGTTCGCGCGCGGCTGGCAGCCGGCCTGAACCTGCCGGGGCCAGGCGGCCCCGGGATTGCCCTTCAATACAAGGTGCTGGCTACGCGGGCCGGCAGTTCGCGGTCGTAGGTGACGCCGTCGAAGGTGCCTGCCGTCAGATCAGACAGGATGCAGCCCACGCTGGGCAGCGCGCTGCGCGGCACTTGCGTCGCCGGATCCCACAGCTTGGAGCGCAGCAAGGCCCGCGAGCACTGAAAGTACACGGTGTGCACGTCCACGATCAGCACCGAGCGCGGCAGCTTGCCATCCATCTCAAAGCGCGCCAACAGCGCAGGATCCACGCTGATGCGCGCAGCACCATTGACCCGCAGGGTCTCGCCCACGCCCGGCACCAGGAACAGCAGCGCGACCCGCGGGTCGGCCAGGATGTTGCGCAGGCTGTCGATGCGGTTGTTGCCGCGGCGATCCGGCAGCAGCAGCGTCTTGTCGTCTTCCACCACCACGAAGCCGGCAGGATCGCCGCGCGGCGAGGCGTCCAGCCCGTCGGGGCCCGCGGTGGCCAGCACCGCGAACGGCGCGGCTTCGATGAAGGCGCGGTAGTGCGGATGCACATGATCCACTTCCTTCTTGAGGGAGGCTTCGCCGGACGCGCCATACAGCGCCTGCAAGGCGTCTGCGTCGGTGACCAGATGGGCGGGATCGATGTGCATGGCTGGGGCTTCCAGGTTCAGGCCAGCGTGGCTGGCAGGTCGGCAACGGTCAGGAACAGTTCGTCGGGGCCGCGCTCGCGCAACGCCTCGACATGGTTATAGCCCCAGGCGACGGAGCCGATGCGCACGCCGGCCTTGCGGGCGGCGTCGATGTCGCGCATTTCGTCGCCCACCAGCAGGAAGCGCTCGGGGGCGGTGCCGTGCTGCTTGAGCAGGCGGTCAATCTTGGCGGACTTGCCGAACAGGTCGGTGCCGCATTCGTAGTCGTCGAACAGCGCGGCGGTTTCCGCGCCCAGCACGCGTTGCACGTTCTCGATGGAGTTCGAGCTGACCACCGCCAGGCGCAGCCCGCCCGCCTTCAGGCGCGCCAGCGCGTCGGGAATGCCGTCGAACAGGTGCACGCTGGGATCGATCTCCTGCATCAGCGTACGCACGTGCGCCATGATGGCGGGCAGCTTCCACAGCGGAATGCCGAGGAACTTGAGGATATCGGCGGCATCGCGGTGCCGCAGCTGCTCGCGTTCGGACGCGTCGATCTTGCGGAAGCCGTACTTGTCGGCCACCGTGTTCAGGATGGAGTTGAACCAGGGCATGGTGTCCGCCAGGGTTCCATCGAAATCAAAAGCGGCAATGTCGTATTTCAAAGCGTGAATCTCTAAAGCCTGTTGATACGGGAAACGGCCTTGCGCCGGCCCTAGCTGCCATGCGGATGCAGCAGATAGTGCACGACGGGAGCCAGGCCTTCGAGCGGCGGCGCGCCGGCCACCACGCGGGCGGCGCTGGTCCAGGGATAGTCCAGCCCCAGCAGCCAGCCGAAAACCGCTTCGGTGTCATGCGCGGGCAAGGTCACCATGGTTTCGATGGTGATGACCAGGCCGGTCGCGCGATACGGCTCGGGCTGGAACTCCCACTCATACCGGCCACAGCCCACGCGGACGTTGCCGCTGGCCTTTTCCGTCATGCCCACGATCCAGTCGCATTGGTAAGCGGGCAGACGCGCACCGGCCTCGGGCCGCGCCAGGTAGTACGTGTAGACGTTGTCGTAGGTCTGGCCGAACTTGCGCACCAGGGTGTCGGTGATCGCGGCCAGTCCGTGCGACTCGGGCGGGAAGGCAATGGCTTGCGTGCGCAATGCCATCTTCAGCACCGCGTCGGGAGCGAACGCGCGCGCCATGTAGTGCGGGCGGTTCTCGTCCTTGGCGTGAAAGTAGTCGCGCAGTACGGACTCGGTGCTGGCGGGAGTCAACGCATGGGTGGGCATTGCGGGCCTTCCGTGGTGGTCGGGTTGATGGATGGCGTCAGGCCTTGATCTGTTCGAACCACTTCGAGACATTGGGCGGTTCGTACATGGCGTAGCGGTCCAGCAGCAGGGCAGGGTCCTCTTCCACCACCAGCATGTCGCGATGCTGGGGGCGGATGAATTCTTCCTCGACCGCATGGTTCACGAACTGGACCAGCGCGTCGTAGTAGCCGGCGATGTTCAGCAGGCCGCAGGGCTTGTTGTGCATGTTCAGTTGCGCCCAGGTCCAGACCTCGAAGAACTCTTCCAGCGTGCCGGCGCCGCCCGGCAGCGCGATAAAGCCGTCGGCCTTTTCCATCATCATGGCCTTGCGCTCGTGCATGGTCTGCACCATGTGAAGCTCGGTCAGGCCGCGGTGAGCCTGCTCTTTCTTCATCAGCAGTTCGGGAATCACGCCGATCACGCGGCCGCCGGCGGCCAGCACCTCATTGGCCACCACGCCCATGATGCCCACGACCGAACCGCCGTAGACCAGTCCCAGATCGCGCTGCACCAGTTCACGGGCCAGCACGCGGGCCTGTTCGATGTAATCCGGCCGGGCGCCCGGGTTCGAGCCGCAGTACACGCAAATGTTCTTCAGAGTCATAGATCTTTGGGTGAAGCCTATCCCGTTACAGATTGCGTCACGGGTTTTCGGGAAGCCCATAGTTTACGCAAGGTTCGAAAACCATTTCGGACGCCCCGATTTCGGGGGCAGGGGCAATGTTTGGACACAGCATGTTCCGCCACGATCGGTAGACTGGGTTGTTCGGAGAGACTGGAAGCCCAGTGTCGCAGTGCTTTCACTTAACCAAGAGGAGCCACGATATGGAACAAGCAACCCGTACCCAAACACAGGCCGGCCGCCCGTTCGAGATGGACGTCAAGGCGATACGCGCGAAGGCGCGCAAGGACATCGAGTCCGGCGCGGTGACCGACACCTATCGCGCCGACCGGCAGACCGTGCTGAAGCTGCTGAACGAAGCGCTGGCCACCGAGATCGTCTGTGTGCTGCGCTATAAGCGCCATTACTTCATGGCGCGCGGGCTGAACGCCGAGCCCGTGGCCGCGGAATTCGCCGAGCACGCCACGCAGGAACAGGAGCACGCGGACCGACTGTCGGAACGCATCGTGCAATTGGGCGGCGAGCCCAACCTGTCGCCCAAGGGCCTGCTCGAGCGCAGCCATTCCGAGTACGTCGAAGGCGCCTCGCTGGAGGACATGATCAAGGAAAACCTGATCGCCGAACGCATTGCCATCGACAGCTATCGCCAGATGATCGACTACATCGGCGAGCAGGACTCCACCACGCGCCGCATGCTGGAAGAGATACTGGCCGTGGAAGAAGAGCACGCCGACGACATGTCGGACTTCCTGGCGCGCAACTAGCGCGCTTGCGGCAAGGAGGCGGCGCGCGCGTCGTGCAGGCGCGCCGCCGCGTCCAGCGCCGCATAATGCTGCTCGGCCCAGCGGTCCAGCGCGACCAGCGCCACATTCAAGGACCGGCCCAGTTCGCTCAGGCGGTAGCTCACATGCGGCGGTACGGTGCCCAGATCCTCGCGCAGCACCAGGCCGTGGCGTTCCAGTTCCCTAAGCGTCTGCGTCATGACCTTCTGCGAAATCCCGTCCAGCCTGCGCAGCAGCTCGTTGTTGCGCAAGGGGCCGTGCTCGAGCGCCGGCAGGATCAGCGGCACCCATTTGCCGGCAATCAGCTCCAGGGCGCGGCGCGAGGGACACGCGGCGTCGAATACGTCGCCAGCAGGCGAGAGTGCGGCAAGCTTTTTCATGGTTACCAAAAGGTGCGTACTTGTCCTTAGGTAACTATAGCCCTTACGCTGGCGATTCCCTAGCCCTGGCAGGAGGCCGAGATGGCCTGGTTGATTCTGGTCGCCGCGAGCGCGGTGGAAATCGTGATGGCGCTGGCCTTGAAGTATGCCGACGGCTGGACCCGTTTCTGGCCGAGCGTGATCGGCATTGCTGCCGCGCTCGGCAGCGTGTTCCTGCTGACGCTGGCCATGAAACAACTGCCCGCCGGCACGGCCTATGCCATCTGGACCGGCATAGGCTCCGTGGGCATTACCGTGCTGGGCATCATGCTGTTCGGGGATTCGCCGTCCGCCGCGCGCCTGCTGTGCATCGCGCTGATCGTGGGCGGGGTGGCGGGGCTCAAGCTGCTGGAAGCCTGAGCCGCGCGCGCGGCGGG
>NZ_JCBAMT010000084.1:0-30078 GCF_059760445.1 Achromobacter sp. D7-1
GCGCTGGCTAGCGTCGGCGCCATGGCGCAAGCCGGCTACCCGAACCGGCCTATCCGCTGGATCGTTCCCTCTCCCGCGGGCGCGCCTATCGACGCCATCGGACGCAAGCTGGGCGAACTGATGTCGGCGCAACTCGGCGCGCCCATCGTGATCGAAAACAAGCCCGGCGCCGGCAGCACCATCGGTGCGACTGAAGTCGCGCGCGCCAAGCCGGACGGCTATACCTTGATGCTGAGCGTGGGCGACGCGCTCATCTCTTCGGTCGTCACCATGAAGGTGCCTTACGACCCGCAGCGAGACTTCACCTTGATCAGCAAGATTGCCGCCTCCGGTCCGGTGCTCATCGCCAACAAGACGATGCAAGCCAGCGATCTGACTGGGGCGGTCGAGGAAGCGCGGGCAGCACAGATTCCCCTGGCCTATGGGTCATACGGCCCAGGCTCATACCCGCAACTGATCATGGAGAGCCTGGCCAGGCAGTCTTCGGCAACGTTCATCGAAGTCCCATACAAGGGTTCGCCGCCGGCAATGACCGATCTGCTGGGCGGGCAGTTGGCGTTTACCTTCACTTCCACCAGCATTGCCGCGCCCATGATCGCGGACGGCAAGGTCAAGGCCATCGCTGTCATCGGCGACAGGCGCTCGGCGCTGCTGCCGGAGGTCCAGACCTTCGCCGAAGCGGGATACGACGCCTTCATATTCAAGAACAAGGCCTGGGTCGGCTTGAGCGGCCCGGCAGGCATGCCCGCGGATGTGGTGCAAAAGCTCGCGACGGCCGCGCAGCAGGTGGTGCGCGATCCGGAGTTCGGCAAGTATCTGGCAAACATCGGTTTTGATGCCGTAGGCAATTCGCCGGAGGAATTCCTGCGGGAGTACCGGGAGGAATATGCGGTGGTGCCAAGGCTGATCAAGGAGCTTGGCGTGACGGCGCATTGATCATCGGACGCCCTCCGGATATCTGGGTCTGCTGATATAGATTCAATATCGAATATCAAATTCTTAATATTAGACAGACCCATCAAGCACGCCTAAAGTCATCCACTGGACCACCAGGCCAGGACCGCCGCCTAGAGCGGCCGGCCTTCCACCCAAAGGAGACTTCCATGCTGCACCGCAGACAAATGCTGACGGCCGTGTTGGCTGCCGCGTTGCTTGGCGCCGCCGGCCATCAGGCCGTGGCGCAGGCCGAAACCTTCCCCTCCCGTCCGATCAAGTTCGTCGTGCCGTTCGGCCCGGGCAGCGGCACCGATACCTCGGCCCGCTACTTCGCTCGTCAGCTGCAGGAACTGACCGGGCAGCCTGTGGTAGTGGAGAACAAACCGGGCGCCAATGGCTTCATCGCGGTGAAGAACGCGCTGTCCGCGCCGGCGGACGGCTATACGGTTTTCATCGGCAGCAATTCGACGCTGGCGGTCAATGCGGCGCTGTTCAAGACGCTGCCCTATGACCCCGTCAAGGATTTCGCGCCGCTGACCATGATGATGCGCTCGCCCGCCATGCTGGCCGTCAGCCCCCAGGCGTCGTACAGCACCTTGAAGGACCTGATCGCCTATGCCCAGGCCAATCCGGGCAAGGTGAATTTCGGCGCCGGTTCGGCGGGCTATCAACTGATGGGTGAATTGCTGAATGACAGCGCCAGCCTGAAGACGGTCCATGTGCCGTTCAAGGGCGCAGGCGACGCCATCATGGCGGTGGCCGCGGGCACGGTGGACTACACCTTCGCCGAAGTCACCGCGGTGCAGGAGCTGGCCAAGGACGGCCGCGTGAAGGTGGTAGCGGTGGCGTCGGATCAGCGTGTCGGGACTTCGCCCGACGTGCCGACGGCGGCAGAGGCCGGCTTGCCGGGATTCGAGGCCTATACCTGGGTCGGCGCGATGGTCAGCGCCAAGACGCCGGCCGAGCAGACCGAGCGCCTGGCCGAGCTGTTCACCCGCATCTCCAAGATGCCCGAAACCCGCGCCTTCTATGAACGCCTGGGCGCCACGCCGATGACGGGCGGCCCCTCGCAGATGCGCGAATTCCAGCAGAAGGAGATCGCGCTCTGGCAGCGCATCGTCAAGAAGGCGAACGTTCCCCAACAATGAAGGAAGAGGCGGCCATGACGGCACCAGCCCTGCAGAATGTGAAGGTACTCGATCTGTCGCGCGTGCTGGCCGGCCCCTGGGCCGCCCAGACGCTGGGCGACCTGGGCGCCGAAGTGATCAAGGTGGAGCGGCCGGGGACGGGCGACGACACCCGCGCCTGGGGGCCGCCCTACGTGACCGATCCGGCCGGACAGTCCACCGGCGAGTCCGCCTATTACATGTGCGCCAATCGCAACAAGCAGTCGGTCAGCATCGATTTCACCAAGCCGGAGGGGCAGGAGCTGGTGCGGCGGCTGGCGCAGCAATGCGACGTGCTGATCGAGAACTTCAAGACCGGCGGACTTGCGCAGTACGGGCTGGACTACGCCGCGCTGAGCCAGCTGAATCCCAGGCTGGTGTATTGCTCGGTCACGGGCTTTGGCCAGGATGGTCCGTATGCGCAGCGCGCGGGCTACGACTTCCTGATTCAAGGCATGGGTGGCCTGATGAGCATTACGGGCCACCCCGACGGCATGCCCGGCGGCGGGCCCATGAAAGTGGGCGTGGCGCTGACCGATATTCTGACGGGGCTGTACGCCAGCACCGCCATCCTGGCAGCGCTGCAGGCGCGTGAGCACACCGGGCGCGGCCAGCATATCGATCTGGCCTTGCTGGACGTGGGCGTTGCCTGCCTGGGCAACCAGGCCATGAACTACCTGTACGGCCAGCAGGCGCCGCGTCGCATGGGCAATGCGCATCCCAATACCCTGCCTTATCAGGATTTTCCGACGGCGGACGGGCACATGATCCTGGCCGTGGGCAACGATGGACAATTCGCGCGGCTGTGCGTCGCCATCGAACGGCCGCAGTGGGCCGAGGACGAGCGCTTTGCGCGCAATGCGGCGCGGATCGCGCATCGCGATGCGTTGATCGAAGGCTTGCGCGCCATCACCGTCACCCGCAGCACGCGCGAGTGGATCGATCTGCTGGAACAGCATGGCGTGCCTTGCGGCCCCATCAATACCGTTGCGGACGTGTTTGAGGATCCCCAGGTCCAGGCGCGTGGCCTGAAGATGAGCATGCAGCACCCGCAGGCCGGTGAAGTGCCGCTGGTTGCGAGCCCCATCCGCCTGTCGGATACGCCGGTGAGCTACCGCCACGCGCCGCCGCAGTTGGGCCAGCATACCGATGCCGTCCTGGCCCGTATTCTGGGCCTGAGCGCGGACACCCTGCATACGCATCGAACCAATGGAGTCCTGGGATGAGCAGCCTGAATTCACTTGCCTTGCCGCTGACGCGCATTCCGCCCGAAGACGAGGCCTTGCGCCCCGCCGTCCGCGCTTTCCTCCAGGAGGCCGTGCGCGACATGCCGGCGCATATCCGGGCGCGTTCCTGGGGCGGCTACGACACCGCCTTCAGCCGCAGTGTCGGCGAACGCGGCTGGATCGGCCTGACCCTGCCGCGCGAGTACGGCGGCGGCGGACGCAGCGCCTTCGCGCGCTATGTGCTGGTGGAAGAGTTCCTCAACGCTGGCGCACCGGTCGGGTCGCACTGGATCGCGGACCGGCAAAGCGCGCCGCTCATTCTCAAGTACGGCACGGAAGCGCAGAAGCGCTTCCATGTTCCCCGCATCTGCCGCGGCGAGTCTTTCTTCTGCATAGGCATGAGCGAACCGAACTCCGGGTCGGACCTGGCCAGCGTGCGCACGCGCGCCATGCCGAACGACCGCGGCTGGCTGCTCAATGGGCAGAAGATCTGGACTACCAACGCCCATCACTGCCAGTACATGATCGCCCTGGTGCGCACCTCGGGCGGGCCGGAGGACCGGCACAAGGGCCTGTCCCAAGTCATCGTCGACCTGTCCCTACCCGGCGTGACGGTTCGGCCTATCGAGGACCTGTCGGGCGACAGCCACTTTTGCGAAGTGTTCTTCGATAACGTGCAGCTGGGCGCCGATGCGCTGGTGGGCGCCGAAGGGCAGGGCTGGGAGCAGGTGACGGCCGAACTGGCGTTCGAGCGTAGCGGTCCGGAACGGCTGTACTCCAGCATCGTGCTGTTCGATCAATGGCTGGACTATGCGCGCCTGCCGGCCAATCGCACGCCCTCGGCCCAGCGGCTGGCCGGCAAGGTGTTGGGCCAACTGACGCCGCTGCGGGCCATGTCGGTATCGGTGCAGGAGAAACTGACGCGCGGCGCCAGCCCCATCGTGGAGGCGGCGCTGGTCAAGGAACTGGGCACCACGCTGGAGCAGATGATCCCGGCCTGGATCGCGGAAGATCTGTACTCGCGCGAGGTGGAGGACATACCGGTGGAATTGCTGATGACGCTGAAGTACGTGACGGAGGCCTCACCCTCGTTCTCCTTGCGGGGCGGCACCCGCGAGATCCTGCGCGGCATGATCGCGCGCGGCCTGGGCCTGCGTTGAAGGAGCATGACATGAGCGATAACGATCTGTACGCCGATGCTGCGCGCCAGGTGTTGGCGGACCATTGCACGCCGCAGGCGGTGCGCGATATCGAGGCGGGCGGCGATTCGGCCCGCGGGCTCTGGCAGCAGTTGGAGGCCGCCGGCCTGGCCGATGCGCTGCTCGGCGAAGACGACGGTGGCTCCGGGTTGAACCTGGACCAGGTGTTCGGTGTGCTGGAGCAGTGCGGGGCGCACGCGCTGCCCTTGTTGCTGGGCGAAACCATGATCGCGCGCGCGCTGCTGCCGGCCGCGCAGCGGCCGGCGGGCAGCATAGGGCTGGCACGAGGGCAGCAACAGGCCGACGGCGCGTGGCTGTGCGCGCTGGTGCGTGGCGGCCGAGTGGCCGACAGCGTGCTGGTGCAGGCTGACGGCGTCTGGCGCCTGCTGGACGCCGGGCAGGCGCGACAGGATCCGCACGTGCTTGCGCTGGACGCGGCCATGCGCTGGGAACCGGCGCAGGTCGAGGTAGCGCCGCTCGTAGCGATCGACGCTGCCATCGACATCCGGACCTTGCAGGCCTGCGTGGTCGCGCCGCAGATGGCCGGCGCGCTGGGCAGCGTGCTGGAACGGACCTTGCAGTACGCCAATGAACGCCAGCAGTTCGGCCGGCCCATCGGCAAGTTCCAGGCGATCCAGCATCAGCTGGCCGTCATGAGCGAGCATGTCTGCGCCGCGCGCATGGCGGCGCAGCTGGGCTGCCATGCCGAAGGCGTGGCGCCTGACCGGCTGCGGGTAGCGGTCGCCAAGGCGCGTTGCAGCGAGGCGGCGCTGGTGGTGGCCGAGCTGGCGCATGCGGTGCATGGCGCGATAGGCTTTACGGAAGAATACGATTTGCAGCTCTACACGCGCCGCCTGCATGCCTGGCGTCAGACGGCCGGCAGCGAAGCGTACTGGCAGGACGTGGCCGGAGAGGCGCTGTTCGCGCACGCAGGGCCGACCTTGGACCTGGTGCGTGCGATTACCGATGTTTCGGCATAAGCCCGGTTTACAGGAGATTCTGGCATGGCCTTTTTGCAGATAGAACGCGACGGCGGCATCGTCGTCGCCACCATGAACCAGCCGGAGACACGCAATGCGCTGACCGGCAACACCGCCATCGAAGAGATCGTGCAGCTGTGCGCCGACATACGGCAGGACGCAGACGTGAAGGTACTGATCCTGACGGCCGCGGGACCGATCTTCAGTTCGGGCGGCAACGTCAAGGACATGCGCCGCTTCTTCGACGACGCGCTGACGCCAGAGCGGATCTGTGAAGAATATCGCCAGGGCATCCAGCGCATTCCGCTCGCATTACATGGCCTGGACGTGCCCGTCATCTGCGCCGTCAACGGCCCGGCCATCGGCGCCGGCCTGGATATCGCCTGCATGTGCGACATCCGCATCGCCGCCGATACGGCCACCTTCGCCGAGAGCTTCGTGCGCGTCGGCATCGTGCCGGGTGATGGCGGCGCCTGGCTGCTGCCGCGGGCGGTGGGCATGGCCAAGGCCAGCGAAATGGCCTACACCGGGGAGGCCATCAGCGCGCAGGATGCGCTGGCTTGCGGCCTGGTCAGCAGGGTCGTGCCGGCGGCGGAGCTGCTGCCGGCCGCCAGGACGCTTGCCGCGAAGATTGCGGCCAATCCGGGCGGCGTCATGCGCATGACCAAGCGTTTGCTGCGCGAAGGCCAGCAAAGTAGCTTGGCATCCTTGCTGGAACTGTCCGCCAGTTATCAGGCCCTGGCCCACAAGACCGCCGAACACCGCGAGGCGGTCACCGCCTTCATTGAAAAGCGCGCGCCGCGGTTTTGAGTCGCGGCACGGTCGTTGGCGTGACGAGTATGCGGTCCAGGGCTTGGGGCGTCCTTCCTACTGCCTGTCCATATACGTCAGCGCGGAAGCCACCAGCGCCCGCACGCCAACGCGCAACGCGCTTTCATCAATGGCGAATTCCGGCGAATGGTTGGGCGCGCCGCCCTTGTCGCCATAAGGCGAGGCATTGATGAACCAGAAGACCGAAGGCACTTTGCCGCTGACGCCATAGGCGCCGAAGTCCTCGCTGCCGGTCGATGGCGCCGGCATTTCGACGGCCTTGCCGGCCCCGGCTGCCGCCTGCCATGCTGGTATCAGGCTGCGAGTCAGCGTTTTGTCGTTGTCGACGACCTCGTAGCCCGTGTATATGTCGACCTTGGATTTCAGGCCATAGGCTTGCGCAATATGCTCGGTCCGCGTGCGGATGGCCTCGTGCACGATGCCTTGGTTCCGCGACGACAACGAGCGCACGGTGCCTGCCAGTTCAGCGTTCTCCGGCAGGATGTTCGGGCGCCGCCCGCTTTGCAGCATGCCGATGGACAACACGGTGACGCCGTCCGATTGGTCCACCTTGCTGCTGGTGATGCCTTGCAGCGCCAGGGTCAGTTCGGCTGCCGGCACAAGCGCCGGATTGGCCGTCCATGGCCTGCCGCCGTGACCACCCTTGCCATGCAGCGAGATTTCGAATCGGTCGCCGCTGGCCATGGTTGGTCCGGCCCGGTAGGCGATGGTGCCAGAGGGGGCGCCAGCGCCTATGTGCTGGCCGAAGACCACATCCACTTTGGGATTCTCCAGCACGCCTTGCGCAATCATGGCCCGGGCACCACTGGGCTCTTTGTCGGGCCCCCATTCCTCGGCCGGCTGGAACAGGAAGACGATGGTGCCGGGCAGTTCCTCGCGCATGGCCGACAAGGCGCGGGCCGCGCCCAGCAACATCGCCACGTGAGTGTCATGGCCGCAGGCATGCGACACGGACACCTGCTCCCCGCGCCAGGTGGCCTTGGCTTGGGAGCGGAACGGCAGGTCATTGCGTTCCTCGACGGGCAGGGCGTCCATGTCGGCGCGCAGCGCCACCACGGGCCCCGGCTTGCCGCCCTTGAGCACGGCTTTGATGCCAGTCCGCGCTATGCCGGTCTCGATGGTGATGCCGGGCATGGCGCGCAAGGCGTCGGCGATGTATTTCGCCGTTTCGGTCTCCTGATACGACAGTTCCGGATGCTGGTGGATGTGGCGCCGCCATGCGATCACGTCAGGCTCGGTCTGGTCGGCCCGTTGCAGGCCATTCTGCAGCAGGTCGGCGCCGGAGGCGGCGACGGGCGAGGCCAGGACCATACCTAGCGTCATTCCGAAACTTGCGGTGAGAAGCCGGGAGGGTGCGGTCATGCCTTGCTCCAATCGAGTGATCGCCTCGGGCCCCGGGCGAGGGGAGGAATGCTCAGCTTCGGGCGCAGGCCGCGATGGCGCGTGCGACGTGATCGATATTGCCGTCGGTCAGGCCGGCGACGCACAGCCTGCCGGACTTCAGCAGGTACACGGCATGCTCGCGGCGCAGCGATTCCACCTGCTGAGGACTGAGCCGCATGTAGCTGAACAGTCCTTGCTGCCGCTTGATATAGTTCCAGGCATCGGGGTCGCCGGTCAGTTGCGCCAGTGCGTTGGACAGGCGCGCGCGCAGGCCCACAAGCCGCACTCGCATCTGTTCAAGCTCTTCGGCCCAGAGTTGCCGCAGCGCGGGATCGTTCAGGACGGAAGCAACCAGCGCGGCGCCAAAAGTGGGAGGCGTTGAGTAATTGCTGCGTATCAGCTGCTTGAGCTGGCCCAGCGCGCGGTCCGCGGCGGCCGCGTCGTGGCACACGATATTCAGGGCGCCGCAGCGTTCGCCGTACAGGGAGAAATTCTTGGAGAAAGAGCTGGCGACCAAACACTCCACGCCGGCGCGCGCCATCGCCCGGATGGGCTCGGCGTCCGCGTCCAGGCCGAGTCCGAATCCTTGATAGGCCAGGTCGAAAAACGGAATCAGGCCCTGGCGCGCAAACAGTTCGGTCAGCGCCTGCCACTGGTCTGGAGACAGGTCCACGCCCGTGGGGTTGTGGCAGCTGGCGTGCAGCACGACGATGGAGCCGGCAGGCAGGGCTTGCAACGCGTCATGCATCTGCGCGAAGCGGACAGTGGCGGTCGCGGCGTCGTAGTAGGGGTACTCATGCACCGTGAAGCCCGCCTGGCGAAAGATCTGGTCGTGGTTCTCCCAGGTCGGATCGCTGACCCAGACCGCTGCTTCGGGGCAGGTACGACGCAGCAGGTCGGCGCCGAGCCTCAAGGCGCCAGTGCCGCCCACACTTTGCGCCGTCACCACGCGCGCCGGCGCCGGGCCATCGGCGCCGAGAACCAGCGATCTGGCGGCGTCGCGGTATGACGCCGAACCGGGAATGGGCAGGTAGGGATGCGGCTTTCCCGCCTGGATGAGCGCTGCACGCGCCTGGCGAACGGCGCGCATGACGGGGATGCTGCCGTCCGCGTCAAAGTAGGTGCCGATGCTGAGACTGACCTTATGGGGCGCGGGGTCGTTCTGGAAGGCTTCAACCAGGGCGAAGATCGTGTCGCCGGCCGCAGCGGGCAGGGGAGAGAATAGAGACTGCATGGAACTGCCTCATGAGGAAGATGCGGCCGTGGCCGGCCAGGATGTCAGCGCGATGCCTGAATCTGCACCGCCAGGGTGCCGATGCCCTCGATCGTGGCGCTGATTTCGTCGCCGATCTTCAGGAAAGTGCCTTGTGGCGCGCCCACGCCGGCGGGGGTGCCGGTCAGCACCAGATCGCCGGGCTCCAGCGTCATGATGCGGCTCAGGGTCACCAGCTGTTCGCGGATGTCGAAGACCATGCCGCTGCTGCGGGCGTCTTGCTTGAGCTGGCCATTGACGCTGAGCTTCATGCCCAGGTCCATGGGGTCGGGGATGAAGGTTGCGGGCACCAGCCTGGGGCCGAGCGGACAGCTGGTGTCATGCGCCTTGCCTGCCACCCAATCCAGCTTGTAGAAGGTGTCGGGCGCCTTATTGAGGTCACGCGCCGACATGTCGACGGCTACCGTGTACGCCGCCACATGGTCGAGCGCGTCTTCCAGGCTCACGTTCCTGGCTGTCTTGCCTATCACCAGCGCCAGCTCGATTTCCCAGTCCAGGCGTTGGCAGTCGATGGGCATGTGTACCGTCGCGCCTTCGCCGACCACGGCCTGGCGGGGCGGCTTGAAGAAGAAAAACAGACGCTGCGCGGATTTGTCCGCGGCATTCGGCACATTCATTTCCGCCAGGTGATCATGGTAGTTGGCCCCGGCGCAGAGCACCTTGCCGGGATACTGCAGCGGCGCCAGGTGGCGGACCGGCCCGGCGACTTCGTGGCCCGCGAGCGCGGCGCGGCGCGCGGCCGCCAGTTCCAGCAGCGCCAGCGAGCGCGGCCAGTCCTCGAAGAGGTCCCGCACGGATGCATCCAGCGCCGGCAGGTCCAGTACCCGCGCGCAAGCGGCCAGCGGATAGTGGCTGCCATCGATCTCCAGGCAGGCGACGGGGCGGGAGGCGACGTCGAGAGTGGTCAATGCGAACATGTGTTGATCCGGTGATAGAGGAGAGAGGGAGGCGGCGCTCAGTCGACCACGAAGCCTGACTGAGCGACCGTATCGCGCCACTGATCGAGCTGTTCGCGCGCCAGCGTATCGACGGCTTGCGGCGTGCCTCCGGCCGGCCGCATGCCCAGCTCGGCGACGCGCCTGGCCACGTCGGGCAGGGCGAGGATTTCGTTCACGGCCGTGTTCAGTTTGTGGATGACCGGCTCCGGCGTGCCGGCCGGCGCATACAGCCCCGCCCAGCCCGAGGTCTCCAGCTCGCCCAGCCCCAGCTCGCGCATGGTCGGGGTTTGCGGCAGCGCCGGTTCGCGCTGCGCGCTGAAAGTCGCCAGGACGCGCAGCTTGCCCGCCTGTGCCAACGGGACCACTTCGCCCGCGTCCATCACAATGGCATTGATATGGCCGCCCAGCAGCGCTGTGACGGCGTCCTTGCCGCCCTTGAAGGCGATGTGCTCAAGCGGCGTGTCCAGACGCTTGGCCAGCGATACGCCCAGGAAATGCTGCAGGCTGCCGGTGCCGGATGTGCCGTAGAACGTCTTGCCCGGATTCTGTCTGGTCCAGGTTTGGAATTCCTGGAACGAGGTGATGGGACTGTCCGCCGCGACGGCGAGCACGATGTCCCAGCTCACCAGCTGTGTGACAGGCTTGAGGTCGGTGAAGGGGTCGTAGCTGAGCTGGCGGAACAGGTGCGGGTAGAGGAAGATGGCCACGCCCGGCGCGACCAGCAGATTGTTGCCATCGGGCGCCGCGCTCTTTACCGCCTGGATGGCGATGCGCGTCTGCGCGCCGGGGCGGTTCTCCACCACCACTGGCCGCTCCAGATGGCTGGGAAGCTTCTCCGCCACGATCCTGGCGATGGTGTCGAACGATCCGCCGGCGGGCAGGCCGACGACCAGCTTTGTTGGCTGCTGCGCGTGGCCAGAGGCCGCCATGAACAGGCCGGCCAACGCCAGGTATTTGAGTCGGGTGATGAGGGAGGTCCCACCAGGCATGGCTGTCTTCATCTTGTCTCCACGGTCTTTTTATTTGAGTTGACCCTGGCCAGGATTGTAGTTGCCTGGTGAAAACCGTCTGATGAAGATTCGTCATCGGGTGAAAACCAATAGGAATTTCAATTCCGCGTATCTTTGGGACTGGCTTCCACGGCCGACCATGCTTCCACCCGATCGCGCCCCGAATGCTTCGCCCGGTACAAAGCCTGATCGGCCTTGGCTAGGACTTTGTCGATGTCGGGATCATCGGACGGCCATAGCGCGATGCCGATGGAGACCGTGACTTGTCCCACTCCTTGCGGCATGACCTGGCTTGCCGTCGCCGCCCGGATGCGTTCGGCCACCTTCCCCGCGGTGTCGCGCGAGGCGTCCGGCATCAGGATCAGGAACTCTTCGCCGCCGACGCGGCACGGCGCGTCTTCCGCCCGGATGCAGGTCCTGAGGATGCCGGCCAGCGCGATCAGCACCTGATCGCCGGCCGCGTGCCCGAAGGTGTCGTTCACGCGCTTGAAGTGATCCAGGTCCAGCGCGAGCGCGGCGAAAGGCTGTTGAGCCCGCTGCAGCGCGGCGACTTGCAGCGCCAGGCCTCTTCGATTGATGAGGCCGGTCATCGGGTCGGTGATGGTGTCGGAACTCAGCTTGTCGATGCGCCTGGTCTGGGAATTCTGGCTCATGGTTACCGCGTTTCTGAGGCGTGCCGCTTCGTAGTACCAGCTCTTGATCTTGCCGAGGTCGCCGGCCGAGGCGCCGGGCTGGTCCCGTTCGATGACCTGCGCCAGTTCTTCCAGGGGCCTGGAGATCCAGCGGCCCAACAGGTAGATGAGCAGGAACATGATCAGCCCCACCGGCAGGGCGTAGAGCACGATCCTGCTGGTCAGGCTCTGTAGCGGGCGCAGCGTTTCCTCCAGGGGGCGCTGCGCCACCACGCCCCAGCCGCCGTTCTTGAGCGCGGCGTATCCGGCCAGCAGGTGCGTGCCGCGAGTGTTGACCACGGGCATCGCCCCGGTCTCGCCCCGCAGCACCGCTTCGACCGCCGCGTTGCTCCTTTCGCTGGTGCCGATGCGTTCCTTGTCCTTGTGATAGATGATGTTCCCGTCGCCATCGATGACATACAGGTAGGAGCCGTCGCGGTAGAAATGATCGCCCACCAGCTTGTCGAATTCATTTCCTTGCCGCAGGGGCAGGGCGGTGATGATGGTGCCGGCATAAGCGCCCTTGGCATCCAGGTAGGGCTCTGAAAAAGCCAAAATCAGATGACCCGCCATGCCCACATAGGGCGTCGATATCTGTCCCGCCAATCTTTGTGGGCCAGTGACCGATTGCTGCCGAACCAGCGTCTTGCCTTCAAAGCCCGGATTTTCTGGAACGGTGGCCAGGACGGTGCCGTTCCTGTCGGTAATGGCGGCAGTCATGGCCCCGTCTGTCTGGTGGACGAGGCGCGCGAGTTCGTCCTCCAGGGCGGACTTGGATCCGACCAGGCCAGGCGCGCGTTCGGCAGAGAGGACCAGCTGCCGCTGTATGGATTCGATGTAAAGGTCGGTGACCTCGGCCAGCTTGACCGCGTAGGCCCGGTTGGCCTCCAGAGTATTGGCGATGAGCTGTTCGCGCTGGACCAGGTAGGCCGCGTACAGCGTGTTGGCGAAGGCAATGATTCCGCTGGCGAGCGCCAGCACGGTGATCAGCCGGCGCAACTTCAGTCTGGGCATCGCTGCAGGGATCAATGCGGAGCTCCTTCAATAATTCTCTGACCATTGAATCGGGGCCTGCTGCGCCCGGCCATGCCTGCGCGCGCGTAGAGCATTCAGTTTTGCGGCTAGCCTGCGGCAAGTCAAGAATCGCGTGGATGCTGGCTTGCGGATAGCGCCTCGATCAGGTGCTGGATGAATGCGCCCGTCGCCTCGGGCAGTCGGGCATGGCCGGCAGTCTGCACCTGCAGCGTGCGTTCGGCGAACATGGCTTGCTGCAACGCCACGGCTACCAGCGCACCACTGCGCAGGGGCTCGGCGAGCGTGATTTCGCCAGCCAGCGTGACAGCATGGCCGGCTTCGACGATGGCGCGGATGACCGATGACGAGTTGCTGGAATAGGCGACATCGAAGGGCGGCCCGTCGCTTCCGGCTGCTGAATTGTCGAACAGCAGGCGCACGGTGGTGCCGGAGTCCGTCAGCGCGATCGGGTAGCGGCGCAGGTCGTCCAGCGACACGCTGGCGCGCCTGGCCAGCGGATGGCTTGGGACCATGATGGCGCGCACGGGCGAGACGATTTCGTAGCGCACTGCGATGCCGCTGCCGGCATTCAGGCTGAAGGCCAGGCCCAGATCGATGCTGCCGTCGCGCAGGCGTTGCGTCACCACGCCGGGCGACGCAATGTGCACCTGGAACGCGACCTCGGGGTGCAGGGCGCGGTAGGCGCCCAGGATGGGTGGTAGCACGTTGCGCGCCACGGCCTCGTTGGACCCTATGCGGATGGTGGTCAGTTCAGCGCGACGCAGGCTGCGGATATCGCGCAGCACGTGTTCGGCATCCATGGCGACACGGCGCACATAGTCGGCCAGCATTTCACCGGCCCGGGTCAGTTCCATGCCGTGCGGGCGGCGCTCGAACAGGGCAGCGCCACAGTCGTCCTCCAGTTTGGCGACTTGCCGGCTGATTGCCGAGGGCGCTACGTGCAAGGTTGCGGCGGCGTCCTTGATGCTGCCTGCGCGTACGACTTCGAGGAAATAGCGGTGCGCGGCACTCAGCATATGATGATTCTCAAAATAGCAATTGGCATGCTAATTATTGATATTGATTGCCTCAAAAGCAATTCATAGAATGGGCCGACCAGGGCCGTCAGGACGCAAGGGCAACAGACCCGGCCGGCGGCTCTTCAACCAAGGGGAATCGCATGGCTAATGTTGTTTGCAAATCGGGCCGCGCCGTCACGCGCCTGCAAGGACTGGGCTTTTTGAAAGGTACCTTTGCCGCGCTTGCGCTGTCGGCGGCGGCGGGAGCGGGGGCGGCGGATTTCCCGCAGCGTTCGCTTCAACTGATCCTGTCATTCCCGCCCGGCGGCGCCACCGACGTCCTGGCGCGCGAGCTGAGCCAGAAGCTGGGAGACACGCTGGGCCAGTCCGTGGTGGTGTTGAACCGGCCCGGTGCGGGCGGTTTGATCGGCATGCAGGCAGCCGCGCGTTCCGAGGCCGACGGTTACACGCTGTATATCTCGTCGGTGATGTCCAATTCCATCTACGAGGCCCTCAACGGCAAGCAGCAGGTGTCGCTGGACGGTGATTTCGAGGCGGTGGGCGCGATAGCGAGCGCCCCGCACATCCTGGTCACGCCGGCGACGCTGGGCATCAAGGACTATGCCAGCCTGGTGGCCTATCTGAAGGCGGCGCCGGGCAAGTACAACTACGCGTCGATGGGCGCGGGCACGCTGTCGAACCTGGAGGGCGAGATCTTCAAGGAGCAGGCGGGCGTGGATGCCTTGCAGATCCCGTACAAGGGCAGCAGCCAGGCCTTGCCCGAGGTGATTTCGGGCGCGTCGGTCTTCATGTTCGACAGCGTGACCAGCTCGCTGCCGCACAAGCAGGGTGGCCGCATCGACGTGTTGGGCGTGGCTTCCGCCAAGCGCCTGCCCGTCATGCCTGACGTGCCCACGCTCAAGGAGCTAGGCGTGCAGGGCCTGGAGGCCGAGAACCTGTTCGCGCTGATGGCGCCCAAGGGGACCCCCAAGGACAGGCTGGACGTCGTGGCGCGCGCGCTGGCCAAGGCGCAGACCGATGCCGGATTCCGCAAGGCCATCGAGGCCCAGGGCTTTCAGATCAGCGAGATCCCGGCCCAGACCCTGCCGCGGTTCATCCTGGACCAGCAGGCATTCTGGCGCGACAAGGTCAAGGCCTTGAACATCACCGCAGGCAAATGATCGGACTCCCATGCCCATATCCAACGATCCCTTCTGGCAGCTTCCCTACCCATCGCAACGCATGCCGGTGCTGGCGGACAACGTAGTCAGTACGTCGCAGCCCTTGGCCAGCTCAGCCGGCCTGCAGATGTACGCGCGCGGCGGCAACGCGATCGACGCGGCGCTGGCTACCGCCATTGCGCTGACGGTCGTGGAGCCGTGCATGAACGGCATAGGCGGCGACATGTTTGCGATCGTCTGGCATAACGGTCGCCTGCATGGGCTGAACGCTTCCGGGCGTGCGCCAGCCGCCTGGGAGACGGCCAGGTTCGCGCATCTGGACGGCATGGATCCTATCGGCTGGGGCAGCGTGACGGTGCCCGGCGTCGTATCCGGCTGGCGCGCGATCTGGGAGAAATTCGGTTCGCTGCCGTTCGAGGACCTGTTCGAGCCCGCGATACGCTATGCGCGGGACGGCTACCTGGTCTCACCCACGGTGCATCGCCAGTGGCAGAAACAAGTGCCGCGCCTGAGCGGGCAGCCGGGCTTCGCCGAGTCCTTTGCGCCAGGCGGCCGCGCGCCCTTGCCGGGAGAGCGCTTTCGCAGTCCGGGCCAGGCCGCCACGCTGGAGAGCATCGCCCGCAGCAAGGGCGAAAGCTTCTACCGCGGCGAACTGGCCGCGGCGATCGCAGCCCATGCGCGCAACACGGGCGGCTACATCACCGAGGCCGACATGGCGAGCCATACGGCCGATTGGGTAGAGCCGATAGGCATGCGCTACCGCGACCTGGAACTGTTCGAGATCGGTCCCAATGGCCAGGGTATCGGCGCATTGATGGCCCTGGGCATGTTGGAGCACTTCGACCTGGCGCCCTGCGGCCGCGACAGCGGCCGCGCGTTGCACTTGCAGATCGAAGCCATGCGGCTGGCCTTCGCCGACCTGTACGAGCACGTCGGGGATCCGGCCCACATGAAGGTGTCCAGCGCACAGCTGCTGGATCCCGCCTATCTGGCCGAAAGAGCCAGGCTGATCGATCCGGGCCGGGCGGGCGACCCGCGGCCCGGCAATCCGCACAGCGGCGGTACGGTGTATCTGACCGCCGCCGACAGGCATGGCACCATGGTGTCGTTCATCCAGTCCAACTTCAAGGGATTCGGTTCCGGCGTGGTGGTGCCGGGAACGGGCATCGCCATGCAGAACCGGGGCTGGGGCTTTTCCACGAAGGCTGGGCATCCCAATGTGGTGGCGCCGGGCAAGCGGCCGTTCCACACCATCATTCCCGGTTTCTTGATGAAGGGTGGGCAGCCCTTGATGAGCTTTGGCTTGATGGGCGGTTCCATGCAGGCGCAGGGTCATCTTCAAGTCACCAGCCGGCTGGCCGATTTCGGCCAAAACCCGCAGGCTGCCAGCGACGCGCCGCGCTGGCGCATCAAGGACGACAACGTCGGCGTGGCGGTGGAATGGAATTGCCCGCCCGAAGCCATCGAGCAACTGCGCGCCTTCGGCCACAAGGTAGACGTGGCGCCGCGCTTCGATCTGGAGTTCGGCAGCGCGCAGATGGCCATGCGGCTGGAGCAAGGGGGGTATCTGGCCGCGTCGGACCATCGCAAGGACGGCTATCCGACAGGCTATTGACGCCGCCCGCCTGACCGGCGTTTGGTCGAGGCAAATCCGCGTTTCGTCGAAAAATGCGTGATATCTCCCCAGTCGCCGACGACAATCGGCTCGTTTCCGATTTGAGTCGGCGCGGCTGAGCGGCCCAACCCCGGCGCCGGCCCGAAGGCCGCGCCGTGCGCGTCAGCGCATAGCCACCGCGCGCCGCAGCCGCTGCGTAGCGACCCGGCCCAATACGACGGAAGCGACGCCGTTGTTGAACGCCACCTCAGTCTGGGCGCCGGGAAGCTGCGATAGATGGGAGACATGCTCCAGATTCATGATGACGGACCGGGACAGGGCGCAGAAGGGCGGGCAGGGCAACTGGGCCGCCAGGCGCTTGAAGGTGATATGCATCAGCTCGTTCGCATGGCTGGCGCTGCAAAGCAGCACATAGTCGCCCTGGGCCTGCGCCAGGGTCAGTTCATGGACCTTGATGAGCCTGGTGCCGTTACGCGTGCGCAGCGTCAGGTGGCCGCTCGCGCGCGGGCGCAGCCTTGCCAGCGTCTGTTCGAGCCGGTCCGGCCGCACGGGCTTGAGCAGATAATCGGCGGCCTGGACGTCGAAGGCGCGGGCCGCGTAATCGCTGTGCGCCGTGACGAAGACGACGGCGGGCGGGGCGTCCAGTTCGTTCAGCAGATCGAAGCCGGTGCCGGCAGTCAGTTCGATGTCGAGGAACAGGGCATCGGGACGATGCTCGCGGATCAGGGCCCCCGCCTGTTCAAGGGTGGCAGCTTCGCCTGCGACCAGGACGTCGCCCGAGGCTTCGAGCAGCCGGCGCAAGTAGCGCCGCGCCGGGGCTTCATCGTCGATGACAAGCACGCGCAGCATTTTCCTCCTTGGCGCCGTGGTGTGGCGGGTATAGTCGTTCGGTCTGGCACGCGGGTAAATATAAGGCCTATGCAGTTTCCAGAGAACCCTTTGCCCCTCCGGAGGGCGTGTCCATGAAGTTCATTCCCATCAGCCAGGGCTTGAGTCCGGGCGAGTCGTCGCTCGGCTTCTGGCGGGCGCAGACCTTGGGGTGGCTGTTTCTGGCGGTGGTGGGCTTTTTCATCCGGCTGGCGATATTCGCCAATGCCAATGCGGCCTTCTGGCTGACGGTGGCGCTGGAGCCGTTGGCATACGTCCTGACCAGCGCGGCGGCCGTGGTGCATGGTCGTCGCGCGGGCAAGGGCGATCCGCCCCTGCTGGTCCTGGTGTGCGCGGTGCTGTTCTGCCTGACTGCCTCGGCCCTGCTGGCGTCGATCGCCTACGGCATTCACGGCCTGTTCCTGCCCGGCGCGATCCGGGTGCTGCCGGGCAACCAGTACCGGCTGGGCTTTCTCTACTACATGGGCATGCTCTCGATCTGGACGCTGATCTATTTCGGCGTCTCGGCCGAGCTGAGCGCGCGTACCGAGCGCCTGTCGAAGATGAAGGCGGAAACGCGCTCTCTGAAGCTGGAACTCGAACATCTGCAAATGCAGATCGAACCGCACTTCCTGTTCAACTCGCTCAACACCATCGTGGCCGAGATCGCCGAACGTCCCGCTATTGCGGAGGAAATGACTCGCAGCCTGGCTGAGTACCTGCGCTATTCGCTGGACCGGCGCGGGCGCGGCCTGCCCAGGTTGGAAGAGGAGATCGAGGCCGCCGAGGCTTACGTGCGCATACAGGCGTTGCGTTTCGACAAGCAACTGGAACTGCGCTGCCAGATCGATCCGGCCACGCTGGACGTCTGCCTACCGCACATGACGCTGCAGGGGCTGGTGGAAAACGCGATCAAGCATGGCATGCGTTCGGAACATGGGCATTTCCCGATCGGCATACGCACGCGCTTGCAGGGCGATGAATTGCTCATTGAAGTGGACAATCCCGGCCGGTTGCATGCGCCTTTCGATCTGGCCCAAGGCGGGAGCGGGCTGGGGAATCTGTGCCGACGCCTGGCGCTGAGGTATCCGGACAGGCACGAATTCCTGCTGGAGCAGCGGGGGGAAAGAACCGTCGCACAGATCCGGCTGCGCGGCGCTCCCGAGCCGGCCTAGCGCGCGGGGCCGTGATTAGCGGTAGGTCGCAAGCAGGATGCTGGTTTCGGTGGCGGCGATGCCTTTGATCAGCCGCACGCGCTCCAGCACCTTGGACAGATCTGCCGTGGAGTCGGCGCGTATTTCGGCCAGCAGGTCCCAGCGGCCGTTGGTGTCGTGCAGTTGTTCGATGCTGGGCTCGCCCAGCAGGTTGGCCAACACGGCGCGCGTCTGGTTGCCGTCCACGGTAATGCCCATCCAGGCGCGCAGGCCGCCCTGATCGGAGTCGGGACGCAGCTTCAGCGTGTAGCCGGCAATGACGCCTTCGTCTTCCAGCTTGCGCAAGCGGTTGGAGACCGTGCCGCGCGACACGCCCGCCTTGCTGGCCAGGACGGCCAGCGTCGTGCGCGCGTCGCGTCGCAGGATGCCGATCAAGCGGGTATCGATTTCATCCATGGCGAGTCCATATTTCAATGTTCCCGGAACAGCCGGCCGTAGCCGTCCATCCGGTCGTCGATCCCCGCCAGCCGCAGGCAGTGCCACATGCTGGCTTGATTGCTGCCGATGACGGGCTTGCCCAGCGTTTTCTCCAGGCGTTGGATGACGGCGGTGGAGCGCAGCGCGCCGCAGCTGATGAAGACGGCGTCCGCATCGGGCCGGTCCACGGCGCAGGCGAATTCGTACAGATAGTCGGGCGAGACGCGGTTCATGGTTTCGTCATCGGGCAGTGCCAGGCCCTGTAGCGAGACGACTTCGTGGCCCGCGCCTTCGAAGTAGGCGCGCTCCAGCGCGTTGACCGCGTCGTCGTACGCGGTCGCAATGGCCAGGCGGCGGGCGCCGACCGCGGCCAGCGCCGCCGCGACGCCATCCAGCAGCGTGGTCGCGGTCGAGCCGGGGCGGGCCTGCGCCAGCAGCGTGCGCACTTTGTCGTTGCCGATCACGAAGCTGCCGGCGGTGCAGTTGTAGCAGAGCACGTCGATATCGCGGCGTCCCGGAACCAGGCTGTCCAGGGCCTGGCGCAACCCGCCTTCCATGTCGGCCAGACTTTGCACGGTGCAGGCCGTCGCCATCGGCACGCGGCCGAAGCTCAGGCCCACGCCCTCGGGCGCCATGGCGTGCATTTCCCCTTCGGTCAGGCCGGCGTTGGCTACGCACAGGAAGGCGATGCGCGCCCGGGAGTAGGGGCCAGCGTCGTAGCGGACAGGATTCATTCCGTCATTCCCGCGGCATCGAAGCACTCGCGTATGGCGGTGGTCGCCTTGACGAAGTTGGGATGGCCGACCATGGTGTAGTCGCGCGGCCGCGGCAGGTCGATGTCGACGGATAGCGCCACGCGGCCCGGGCGTTTGCTCATCACCACCACGCGGTCGGACAGGAACACCGCCTCCGAGATGCTGTGGGTAATGAACATGACGGTTTTTTTGCTTTCCAGCCAGACCCGCTGCAGTTCCAGGTTCATGGCTTCGCGCGTCATGGCGTCCAGGGCGCCGAAGGGCTCGTCCATCAGCAGGATGTCTGGGTTGTGGATAAGCGCTCGGCACAGCGCCACGCGCTGCTGCATGCCGCCGGACAGCTGGTGCGGCAGGCATTGCTCAAAGCCTTCCAGCCCGCTGAGCTTGATCAGTTCGCGCAGCCGGGCGTCGTAGCGCGCCGCGGGCAGCTTGCGCATCTCCAGTTGCAGCGAGATGTTCTTGGTGACGTCGCGCCACGGCAATAGCGCCGCGCGCTGGAACACGATGCCTACGTTGGCCCCCGGTTCCGTCACGCGCTGGCCCAGCACGCGGATCTCGCCGGCGGAGGGCGGCGTCAGGCCGGCGACCGCCCGCATCAGCGTGCTCTTGCCGCAGCCGGACGGGCCGAGCACGGACAGGAACTGGCCTTCGGGTATGGCAAGGTCGATGCCGTCGACCGCGACGTAGGAGCCGAAACGCTGGACCATGCCGCGGATGTCGATGGCGGTATCGGGCGCGTCCGCTTCCGGGGCGAGCGCCAGGGCTGCGTGGTGTGCCATGTCTATTCCCTGTTGTAGTCGTTGGTGTAGAGCGCGCTGGTCGGGAGCGGGCTGGCGATCTGGTTCGACTGTACGAACTGGTCGACCATGGCCTGCCAGTCTTTTTCCGAAGAGACGCCGAACGGCAGCCCTTTGGTATTGGGCGTGCCGGCTGCCTGCAGCGAAAGCTGCAGCTGGCGCACCAGTTGGTCGCGGTTGCGCGCCTGTTCCGGCCGCTGGCGCACCAGGGCGTCGACCGAGGCAGCGGGGTCGGCCTGGGCCGCCTCGTAGGCCTTGCGCGTGGCACGCAGGAAGCGGCGTGCGGTGTCGGGGTTGGCCGCCAGCCATTTGGTATTGGCTGCCAGTCCGCCTTCCAGCGCGTTGACGCCGAAGTCGGCATAGAAGAAGTAATGCACCTTGGCGCCCTGCGCTTCCAGCGGGGGGATATGGAAGTAGGTCACGCCGGTGATGGCGTCCGCGCGCCGTTGCAGGAACAGGGCGGTCTTGGTACCCACGGCCGGCGCGATGACGTTGATCTTCTTCTGGTCCACGCCGTTCAGGGCGGCCAGCACCGGGAACATCTGCGCCGTCGATTCGGACGCGCTCATGCCCAGCACTTTTCCTTCCAGATCCTTGGGCGTGCGCACCGGTGCGTCCGCATGGCTGATGATGACCATGGGGGAGCGCTGGTGCACGGCGAAAACGGCTTTCAGCGGCATGCCCGCGGCGACGCCCTTGAGCATGGTGCCGTAATCCATGAAGCCGATGGGATCGATGCCTTGCGCCACCAGCTTGGCGGTATTGCTGGAGCCGCTGCCTTCGCCGATGCTCAGGTCTATGCCTTCGGCCTTGTATAGGCCTTTGTCTATGCCGTAGTATAGCGGCGCGTGCGTGCCGTAGATGCTGTAGTCCAGGCGCAGGCTCAATTTCTCTTGTGCGTGGGCTGCGCCTGCGGCCAGCAGGCAGGCCAAGGTCCAGCCAAGTCGGGTCGTGAATTTCATGATGGTGTCTCCGGAGGGCGGGGTCAGACAGAGGGCAGGGCGTCGCTGCGCACGCTGATGTGCCAGGGGATCAGGAAGCGTTCGGAAAACTCGACCAGGTAGTAGAAGACCAGGCCGATGAGCATGAGCGCGACCAGCACGGCGAATAGCAGCGTGGTGTCCAGGTTGGCGTTGGCCGACAGCAGCACGTAGCCCAGGCCGCTTTCGGCGCCCACCCACTCGCCCACCACCGCGCCCACCGTGGCGAAGGCGATGGCGACCTTCAGGCCGGAGAAGATCTGCGGCAGCGCGTACGGCAGCCGGATGCGCAGAAAGGTCCGCAGGGCGCCTGCCCGCATCGAACGGGCCAGGTCGTTGAGGTCCGCGTCCACCGAACGCATGCCCGCCACCGTGCTGACCACGATGGGGAAGAAAGCCACCGAGAATGCGATCAGGATCTTGGGAAACAGGCCCAGGCCGAACCAGATGATGATGAGCGGCGCGACCGCCACCTTGGGAAACGCCTGCGAGACCACCAGCAGCGGCATGATGGCGCGCTCCAGCGGACGCGACCATACCAACACGATGCCCAGCGGTATGCCGACCGCGATGCTCAGCAGAAAGCCGCCCAGCGTTTCGACGGACGTGACCCAGCTGTGATGGCCCAGGAACGCGGAGTCCGTCCACAGTCGTTCGAGCACGCTTAGCGGTGGCGGCAGCAGATAGGCCGGCAGGCCGAACAGCGGTATCGAGACGTGCCACAACAGCAGCACCCCGATGACCGCGATGGTTGGATACATCCAGTTCTTCAACACGGCAATTCCCCTTGTATGTTGTTGGCGCGCCGGTTTTGGTGGTCAGGCGTCGATTTCGATCAGCTCACGCGGGTAGCGGGTGAGTACCTCGCAGCCGTCCTCGGAGACGGCCACGCTTTCGCTGGCCATGAAGCCGCCTTCAGGCATGAACAGCGATGGCACGAGGTGGAAGGTCATGCCCGGTTCCAGCACGGTGGGGTCGCCCGGGCGCAACGCCAGGAAGCGTCCCTCGGCCCAATTGGGCGGGAAGCCGATGCCTATGCCATAGGCCGTGCGGTGATCGAAGTAATGCGCCAGCCCGGCGCGTTCGAATACCGCCCGGCAGGCCTGGTCCACCTGGGCGGACGTGACGCCGGGGCGGATGGCGTCGATGGCGGCGTCCAGCGCGGCAATGACGGTGCCGGCCAGGAACCGTTGCCGCTCGGTGGCGCGTCCCACGACGCAATTGCGCGAGATCATGGCGTGATAGCGGTTGATGTTGGCCGCGGCCTCCAGGAACACCAGATCGCCCTGCTTGAGCTCGCGGCGCTGCCAGGTGGTGAAGCAGACGCCGCTGGCGCGGCCCACGGCAACCAACGGCACGCGGGTGTATTCGCTTCCGGCCTTGGTGGCGCCGTGCAGCATGGCGGCGGCGAGGTCGTTCTCGGTGGCGCCCACGGCGATCGCACGCACTGCCGCATCAATGCCGGCGACCGCCGCATCCGCCGCCTGGCGCACGAATCCCAGCTGCGCCGCGGTCTTGATCTTGCGCGCCTCTTCCATCGGCCCTTGCCAGTCGGCCAGGCGTTCGCCCAGACGCGCCTGCAACTGCTTGTAGGCGGCCACGCTGAGGTAGCCGGAGGTCGTTTCCAGGCCGATGCGGCCGCGGGGCAGGATGTCTCGCAAGTAGCCCGCCAGTACCTCGACCGGATCGCTGATGTCATCGATGGCGACAAAGCGCGCGATGTTGCGGTTGCCGGTCGCCACGGCGTGGTTGACCTGGCGCGAGACCATGGCGATGCCGCCGTCGGCCGTGACCACCAGGCACTGGAACGTGAAGTAGCCAATGGAACGGTAGCCGGTCAGCCAGTAGATGTTCTCGGGGTCGAACAGGATGGCCGCCGACAGGCCCTGGGCCTGGATGTCCCGCGCAAGCAGCGCGAGGTTCGCGGCATAGACGTCCGGGCCGAACGGCAATTCCATGGGTGCATAGTTTTCCGACACGATGGGTCCTGGATGAAAGTCGAGCGATCATCCTAGGAACAATCTACATAACTGCCTAATACCAATAATTGCCATGTCTATAGCTAAATAGTTATAGTCGGCGCATGAACGTGCGAGAGATAGAAATCTTCAGGGCGGTAATGCGGGAAGGCTCGGTGTCGCGGGCGGCGCAGGTGCTGCTGATTTCGCAGCCTGCCGCCAGCAAGTACATCGCCCAGCTGGAGCGCCGCGTGGGCGTGGCCCTGTTCGTGCGCAAGGGCGGGCGTCTGCTGCCCACGCCGGAAGGCAGGGCGCTGTATGGCCAGGTCGACCGGCTTTTTTCCGGCCTTTCGCAGTTGGACAGCTTCATCAAGGACCTGGGCAGCGAAAAACAGGGCCACCTGACCGTCGCGTCCTTGCCGCTGCTGTCCCTGACCGTCATGCCGGACGTGCTCGCCAGCTTCATGGCCGACCGCCCCAATATTTCCGTGGCCTTGCAGACACGCAGTTCGGCGCGCATCGTCGAATGGGTGGCCGCGCGTCAGGTGGACATGGGTGTGTGCTTCTACGGGGGGCAGCATCCGGGCGTCGTGGCCGAGCCGCTGGTCAGCTTGCAGCTGTATTGCGCCATTCCCCCAGGCGACCCGCTGGAAAAGTTCGACACCATACGCGTGGAGCAACTGGCCGGCCGCGATCTCATCATCTACGACAACCTGGATCACACCCGCTTCTGGCTGGAAGCGCTGCTGGAGCAGCAGAAGGTTTATGCGCGGCGGCGTGTGCAGGTGTTCTGGACCTCGGTGGCGATGGAACTGGTGATGCGCGGCGTGGGCATCGCGCTGGTCGACCGGCTGACCGCCGCGCGCATCCCGGGCGGACTGGATCAACTGCGGCCGCTGGAGCCGGGCGCCTCGTTCGATCTCAGCCTGGTATGGCCCGAGCATTGGCCGTCGTCAGTCATCGCGCTGTCCTTCGCGGACGCATTGCGGGAACACCTGCGCGATCACTCGGTCTAGTGCGGCCGGCCCCCGCCCCTAGCCAGGAAAGTGGAGGCGCGGGCTGGAATCGAACCAACCTATGCGGATTTGCAATCCTGCTGCATAGCCACTCTGCCACCGCGCCAATTGTTTTGTCCTAAGACATATATAATTGTGTTCGAGGACAAAATAAATTGCAAGCGTCCGGCGCGGACGGACTGCTGTTTCGCGCGGCCACCGGTAAAACGGGCCGCGCAGCTGTCCTTGCTGCCGGGCCGCCATGGGGGCGGCCCGGATTCGATCGAGGACAGCAATGCAGTTCCAGTTTCCCATCGTCATCATCGACGAGGACTTCCGTTCGGAAAACACCTCCGGCCTGAGCATCCGGGTATTGGCCGAGGCCATCAGGGCCGAGGGCTTCGATGTGCTGGGCACGACCAGCTACGGCGATCTCAGCCTGTTCGCGCAGCAGCAAAGCCGCGCCAGCGCCTTCATCCTGTCCATCGACGACGAGGAACTGGCGCACGGCGAGGGCGTGGCGCCGGCATTGCTGGCCTTGCGGGAATTCATCAGCGAAGTGCGGCGGCGCAACGCCGATGTGCCGATCTACGTCTACGGCGAAACCAAGACCGCGCGGCACATTCCGAACGACATCCTGCGCGAACTGCAAGGCGTGATCCACATGTACGAGGACACGCCGGAATTCGTGGCGCGGCACCTGATCCGCGAGGCCCGAGCCTACCTGGAAGGCGTCAAGCCGCCATTCCTGAAAGCCTTGCTGGACTACGCCGAGGACGGCTCCTATTCCTGGCATTGTCCGGGGCATTCCGGCGGGGTGGCGTTCCTGAAGAGTCCAGTCGGCCAGATGTTCCACCAGTTCTTTGGCGAGAACATGCTGCGCGCGGACGTCTGCAATGCGGTGGAGGAACTGGGCCAGCTGTTGGACCACAACGGCGCCATCGGCGCGAGCGAGCGCAACGCGGCGCGCATCTTCAATGCGGATCACTGCTACTTCGTGACGAATGGAACCAGCACCAGCAACAAGATCGTGTGGCATCACATGGTGGCGCCGGGAGATGTGGTGCTGGTGGACCGCAATTGCCACAAGTCGATTTTGCACAGCATCGTCATGACGGGAGCCATTCCCGTTTTCCTGCGCCCCACGCGCAACCATTTCGGCATCATCGGCCCGATCCCGCGCAGCGAGTTCGAAGTCGAGACCATCCGCGAGAAGATCCGCGCGCATCCGCTGCTCAAGCACCTGGACGCCGACGAGGTCCGACCGCGCGTGATGGCGCTGACGCAGTCCACCTACGACGGCATCATCTACGAAACCGAGACGATCAAGGCCGCGCTGGACGGCTATGTGGACGCCTTGCACTTCGACGAGGCCTGGATGCCGCACGCGGTGTTCCATCCGTTCTATGGCGCCTACCACTGCATGGGCAAGCAGCGTGCGCGGCCCACGGAATCCCTGGTGTTCTCCACGCAGTCCACGCATAAACTGCTGGCCGGCATCAGCCAGGCCAGCCACGTGCTGGCGCAGGACTCCATGACGCGGCAGCTGGACCGGCACCTCTTCAACGAGTCTTATCTGATGCACACCAGCACCAGTCCGCAGTACGCCATCATCGCCAGCTGCGACGTCGCCGCGGCCATGATGGAGCCGCCTGGCGGCACGGTGCTGGTGGAGGAGAGCATCGCCGAGGCGCTGGATTTCCGGCGTGCGATGCAAGAGGTCGGCACGCATTTTGCCGCCGGCGACTGGTGGTTCAAGGTCTGGGGACCCGAGACGCTGGCGCCGGAGGGCATAGGCTCGCCCGAGGACTGGATCATCCGCGCTGGCGACGGCGACACGTCATGGCACGGCTTCGGGCCGCTGGCCGACGGCTTCAACATGCTGGATCCTATCAAGTCCACCATCGTGACGCCCGGGCTGGACCTGGACGGCAACTTTGCGGACAGTGGCATTCCGGCCTCCATCGTCACCAAGTTCCTGGCCGAACATGGCGTGATCGTGGAGAAGACCGGCCTGTACAGCTTTTTCATCATGTTCACGATAGGCATCACCAAGGGCCGCTGGAGTTCGCTGCTGACCGCGCTGCAGCAGTTCAAGGATGACTACGGGCGCAACCAGCCCATGTGGCGTCTGCTGCCGGAGTTCTGCCGCAAGTTCCCCCGCTACGAGAGCATGGGCCTGCGCGACCTGTGCCAGCACGTGCATGCGACCTATGCGCGGCATGACATTGCCCGGTTGACCACGGACATGTACCTGACCGACGTCATCCCCGCGATGAAGCCCTGCGACGCCTACGCCTGCATCGCGCAGCGGCGCACCGAGAGGGTGGAGATCGATCATCTGGAAGGCCGCATCACCACCAGCCTGATCACGCCCTATCCCCCGGGCATACCCGTTTTGGTCCCGGGCGAGGTATTCAACCGGACCATCGTCGACTACCTGAAGTTCTCCCGCGAACTGAGCCGGGAATGTCCGGGGTTCGGCACGGACATCCATGGTTTCGTCGAGTTGCGCGACGCGGACGGAAACCTGCGCTATTACGTGGATTGCGTGCGGTAAGCCCGCTTTATGCGGACGGGGAATCCGTGTCAAACTTACGCGGGGATGGCCAGGCCGGGAGTCGGCCACCCCCGATTGACTTGACGCGGCCCGGCCGCTGTCCGTGCCAGGAACGGGATTGTCTTAGGACTCTATGAAAATACAAGGAAAGACCGCCGCAGAGATCTTCGATTGCGTGCGCGCGATGGCGCAGTCGGGGCAGTTGCCGCCGGGCCAGGCGCTGCCGCCGGTGCGGGATCTGGCGGTCGAACTGGATATCAACCGCAATACTGTCGCCGCCGCCTACAAGCGGCTGGTGACGGCAGGCATCGCCCTGACCCAGGGCCGCCTGGGCACCATCATCCGCGACCAGTCCGGCCCTGGGGAACAGGAAGGCGCGCTGTCGGACTCGCCGCTGGCGGACCTGGCCAGCGGCAATCCAAACCCGGCCTGGCTGCCGGACCTGAGCGCGGCCCTCGCCATCCGGCCTTATCAACCGCGGCTGTACGGCGAGCCCACCGTCAATGCCGGGCTGGAAAGCTATGCCCGCGTCTGGTTCGCGCCGGACTGCCCGGCGCCCTTCGAGATCAACCTGACCCATGGGGCGGTGGACGCCATCGAGCGGCTGCTCAGTTCGCACCTGGTGGCCGGCGATAAGGTGGCGGTCGAGAACCCATGCTTCCTGAGCAGCATCAACATGCTGCGCATCGCCGGCCTGCAGACGCTGGGCGTGCCCGTCGACGCCGAAGGCATGCAGGCGGCAGCTCTGGAGGCGGCGCTGGCCAAGGGCGCGCAGGCCGTCATTCTGACGCCGCGGGCCCACAACCCCACAGGCTGCAGCCTGAGCGAAAAGCGGGCGAAAGCGCTGGCGCGGGTGCTGGCCAGGTATCCCCACGCCATGGTCATCGTGGACGATCACTACGCCTTGCTGTCGGGCAAGGCGTACCACTCGGTGCTGCCGTCCGGCGCGCAGCGGTGGGCCCTGGTGCGCTCGTTCTCCAAGACCTTGGGGCCCGACGTGCGCCTGGCGATGGTGGCCAGCGATCCCGCGACGTCGCGGCAACTGCGGCTGCGGCTGGCCTCCGGCACCAGCTGGGTCAGCCATCTGCTGCAAGACATGGTCGAGGTCACGCTGGGCCGGCCCGAGGTCGCCAAGCAGATGGCGCTCGCCCGCAAGGATTATGCACAGCGCCGCAAGGCCTTGGAAAACGCCTTGCTGGATCAGGGCGTGGCGTACGCGGCGGACGGCGACGGCCTCAACCTCTGGGTGCCGTTGGATACCGATGACCAGGCGGTCGCGCTGGCCCTGGCCCATCGCGGCTGGCTGGTGCGCCATGGCGATGCCTTCGGGGTCCAGGAACCGGTCCGTGGCCTGCGCATCACCCTCTCCGCGATCGAGCCTGGCCAGTGCCGCAAGCTGGCGCGGGATATCCGGGAAAGCATGGGCTAGCCGCTACCGGCTTCAACGCCGGTCGGCCATGGCTTGTCCCAGCTTGACCGTCCGCCCCGTTTTCCAATCTGGATGGAAGCGCCAGGCGCTGCCGGGCATCAGCACTACCACGGTCGAACCCAACTCGAAGTGCCCCATCTCGGCGCCTTGCGGCAAGCGCAAGGGCGCCAACAGGCTGCCGTAGTCCCACTGCTGGATGCGCCGGCCGTGCGGCGCCACCAGGCCATGCCAGGTCGTGGCGATGCTGCCGACGATGGCGGCTCCCACCAGCACCATGGCGTAGACGCCATGGTGGGGATGCTCGAACCAGCACACCAGCCGTTCGTTGCGCGTCAGCAAGCCGTCCATGCCTTGCACGATCTCCGGCTTGACGGAGTAGAGCGTCCCCGGCACATGGCGCATGCCCAGCAGCCGCCCCTCGCAAGGCATGTGCACGCGGTGGTAATCGCGCGGACTCAGATAGATCGTGGTGAACCAGCCGCCGCCCAATGCCCGCGCCAGATCCGCATCGCCCAGCAGCGCGGCGGCGCTGTACTGGCGCTGCTTGGCCTGTATCAGTTGCCCCAGGCTGATACGGCCGAACTGGCTCACGGTGCCATCCGCGGGACTGGTCCAGTCCGCGTCGGCCAATTTACGGGCATCCGGTTTCAAGGCCCGGGTGAAGAAGGCATTAAAACTGCCATAGGCCTTCGGGTCGGCGTGCAGGGCTTCGTCGAGATCGATGCCATACCACTTGGCGTAGCCGCGGATCAGCGGCTGGGCCACCCAGGCTTGGCGGCATGAGGCCAGCCGGCCGGCGCAGCGTGTCAGCCATAGCTTGGGCGCAACGCGCTGGAACAACAGGGAAAGAGACGTAAACATGAAACTTGTAGTTGTCGCGGACGCGATGCTCAGGCGGTAGGTCGCTTATTGTCCTGAATTATTGTTTATTATGACATAGGACAAATATGCCGTTGCACTATGCGCGCGGATAGCAGGCGCCTACCGCTGGAGCGGCGCGGGGCAGCTCTCGGCGTCGCACTCCTGGCGGGTGGATTCATCGGGTGCAGCGGCGTTGGCGAGAGAGGCATCGTCCTCGGCCAGCAACCCGCCGATGGCGGCGCCCAGGGCCAAATCGTCGATGCTGCCGAAGTGCTGCAGGCGCACGCGTCCCTGGCGGTCCAGCAGGACCAGGCTGGGCGTGCCGCGCAGCCCGTAGGCCTGCATGGTCATCGGGATGGCGCCGGACGCGGCGGGGCGGTCGATGCCGATGGGAAAGCTCCATCGATACTCGTGATTGAAGGCACGCAGCGCGGCCGGACTCATCACGTCGTGGTGTTCGAAAACGGTATGCAGGCCGATGACCGCGACATCTTTGCCGCGGAACAGCCTGTGCACGCGTTCGGCTTGCGGCAGCCCATGCGACAGGCACCCAGGGCACAGCATCTGGAACGCGTGCAGCAGCACGACTTTGCCGCGCAGCGCGGCGAGTTCGATGGGGCTGTCCGCATTCAGCCATTCGTCCACCAGCAAGGGCGGGGGCATTGCGTCGGCCATGTTGTCGGATCGGGACATCTGAAGGCTCCTGTGGCGTGGCGGGCGGGGCGGTCTTGGCCCCCTGCCCTTTTTCCTATCTAAACGGGACGCCACCTGACGTGTGTCCTGACCCTTAGCAGCAGCCGACG
>NZ_JCBAMT010000085.1:0-30075 GCF_059760445.1 Achromobacter sp. D7-1
CCGCCCGGCACCTTGCGCCGGGCGGCGTTTTTTTACGCCACGCCAATACAAAAAACCCGCAAGGCTTGAGCGCTTGCGGGTTTTTTTGTGCACTGTTTTGCAGTGCGAATCCTGGCGGACAGAGGGGGATTCGAACCCCCGATACGCTTTTGACGTATACACGCTTTCCAGGCGTGCGCCTTCAACCGCTCGGCCACCTGTCCTATTTGCGATTTTTGCCACGGGCAAGCCGCTGCAGAAAATGCGAATCCGCGATTCTAGCAGATTTCGCGCATCACCCACAAGCAGGCAAAGAAAAGGGGACGATATATGCGTCCCCTCTGCCTGCGTGGACACTAGGCCGATGCCGGCGGGTCCTGTTCCCGGTAGGAGCTGACCGTGCCGTCCGGCTCGGTCTCTTCCAGACGCACCTTGAAGCCCCACAGCCGGGCCAGATGCTTCATCACCTGCTCGGCGTCGTCGCCGGCCAGCGGGCGGCCCCGGCTCTTCAGGTGGCGCAGCACCAGCGAGCGGTCGGAGTCGCGGTTGAAGCGGACCACCTGGATGTCCGGCACCTGGTTGTCGCGGTTGTGCTGCGCGGCCAGCAGGCGACGGATGTCGCGGTAGCCTTCGTCGTCATGGATGGCGGCGACTTCGAGCTTGGGGTTGGCCTGATGGTCGGAGATCGCGAAGAAGCGGAACTCGCGGATCAGGCGGGGCGACAGGTATTGCGAAATGAAGGACTCGTCCTTGAAGTTGCGCATGGCGAAGTCCAGCGTCTTCAGCCAGTCGCCGCCGGCGATGTCGGGGAACCAGCGCCGGTCCTCGGGCGTGGGCGCTTCGCAGATGCGGCGGATGTCGGACATCATGGCGAAGCCCAGCGCATAGGGGTTGATGCCGCCGTAGCCGCGCTCATCGAAGCCGCGCTGGCTGACGACGTTGGTGTGGCTTTGCAGGAACTCCATCATGAAGCCGTCATTCACCAGCCCCTTTTCGTGCAGCCGGTTCAGGATGGTGTAGTGCCAGAACGTGGCCCAGCCTTCGTTCATGACCTTGGTCTGGGTCTGCGGATAGAAGTACTGCGCGATCTTGCGAACGATGCGCACCAGCTCTTTCTGCCAAGGCGCGAGCTTGGGCGAGTATTTCTCGATGAAGTACAGCAGGTTTTCTTCGGGCTCCGGCGGAAAAACCGAGGCTTCGACGTGCGCGTCCTTGTCGGCCTCAAGGCGCGGCAGCGTCCGCCACAGGTCGTTGTATTGCAGGCGCGCGTGCTCCTGGCGTTCAGCCTGGCGCGCGGCCTCTTCCTTGTAGGAGATCGGCGTCGGGCGCTTGTAGCGGTCCACGCCATGGTGCGAGAGCGCATGGCAGGAGTCGAGCAGGGCTTCCACCGCGTCGATGCCATAACGGTCTTCGCAGGACATCACGTACTTGCGAGCGAAGACCAGATAATCCAAAACCCCGTCCGCGTCGGTCCATTGGCGGAACAGGTAATTGCCCTTGAAGAACGAGTTGTGGCCGTAGCAGGCGTGCGCAATCACCAGCGCCTGCATCGTCATGGAGTTTTCTTCCATGAGATAGGAGATGCAAGGGTTGGAGTTGATGACGATCTCGTACGCCAGCCCCTGCATGCCGCGGCGATAGAACTGCTCGTTGCGGATGAATTCCTTGCCGTACGACCAGTGCGGATAGCCAATGGGCAGCCCGGCCGAGGCGTAGGCGTCCAGCATCTGCTCCGAGGTGATGACCTCGATCTGGTTCGGGTAGGTGTCCAGCCCGTATTCGGCGGCGATCTTGGAGATGGCGTCGTCATAGGACTGGATCAGTTCGAAGGTCCATTCGGAACCCTGGGAGATCGGCCGGGCGCTGCCGGCGGCCTCCGGTTCCACGAGCGCTCCCACGATGGCATTCATGCGGTTTCCTTTTTGAACAGGTCATGGAACACGGGGAAGATCTCGCCGCGTTCGCAGATGCGCCGCATGACGAAATGCGGCTCCAGTTTCTGTTCATATTCCGCCCACAGGCTGCTCTTGCGCGCCTCCTGCGAGTCGGGCACTTCGATGTAGGCGAAGTAACGCGTGGCCGGCAACAGGTGCTCGGCCAGGAAGCGCGCGCTCTTGCCCGCGTCGGCGCCGAACGAATCGCCGTCGCTGGCCTGCGCCGCGTACACGTTCCACGCGGTCGGCGGATAGCGCTTCTCCAGGATCTCGCGCATCAATTCCAGCGCCGACAGCACGATGGTGCCGCCGCTCTTGGGATCGTAGAAGAAGGTTTGCTCGTCGACTTCCTCGGCGTTGTCGGTGTGGCGAATGAAGACCAGGTCCACGTGCTCGTACTTGCGCGACAGGAACAGGTAAAGCAGCGAGAAGAAGCGCTTGGCCAGATCCTTCTTGTTTTCGTCCATGGAGCCCGACACGTCCATCAGGCAGAACATGACGGCGCGCGCCATCGGGATGGCCACCGACACGCGGTTGCGGTAGCGCAGGTCCAGGTCGTCCAGGAAAGGCACGCGGGCCAGACGCTCGCGGCAATCCTCGACATCCTGCTCCAGCGCCTTGATGTCGTCGGCAGAGGCGCCGGCCTCGCGGGCCTTGGCCAGGCGCTCCTCGGCATCCTCGAGATCCGCGCGCGCCTTCACGCTGAGCGCGACGCGGCGCGCCAGCGACGATTTGAGCGTGCGGCTGATGCTCAGCATGCTGGGCGAGCCGGTGGTTGTGTAGCCGGCACGCTGCCACTTCTTCTGGCTGACCTCGCCCAACTGGGTGCGCGCCATGTGCGGCAGTTCCAGATCTTCG
This sequence comes from Achromobacter sp. D7-1, assembly GCF_059760445.1. Classification (NCBI taxonomy): domain Bacteria; kingdom Pseudomonadati; phylum Pseudomonadota; class Betaproteobacteria; order Burkholderiales; family Alcaligenaceae; genus Achromobacter; species Achromobacter sp. D7-1. Next base: position 2,772 of record NZ_JCBAMT010000085.1, read on the forward strand.
AAGAACAGGTTCAGGAACTCGGCCCGCGACAGGCTGAAGGTGAACTGGTCGACCGATTCGCCTTCGCCCGGCTCGGACCCGCCTTCTCCCTGCCCGCCTTGCGGCCGGTCGAAGGTGTCGCCCTTGGCAAACTCGCGGTTGCCGGGGTGCACCATCTCGCGGTCGCCGCCCTGGCCGTGATGAAAGGTCGGCTCGGAAATGTCGCGGGCAGGCAGGTTGATCTCGCCGCCCTGGTCCATGTCCTGGATGGAGCGGTCACGGATCATCCCGTGTACCGCCTTGCGGATCTGGTCCTTGTAACGCCGGAGAAAACGCTCCCGGTTGACGGCGCTTTTGTTGCGCCCGTTAAGACGGCGATCGATAAGTGAATTCATGATTCACCTCGCTCAGGAAGACTTCCTCACACGGAGATACCACTCGCACAGCAGCCTGACCTGCTTTTCCGTGTAGCCCTTTTCAACCATGCGATCAACGAAGCTTTGGTGCTTGGACTTGTCCTCGGCCGAGGCCTTGGCGTTGAACGAGATCACCGGCAGCAGGTCTTCGGTGTTCGAGAACATCTTCTTCTCGATCACTTCGCGCAGCTTTTCATAGCTGGTCCAGGTCGGGTTGCGGCCATTGTTGTTGGCGCGCGCCCGCAGCACGAAGTTGACGATCTCGTTGCGGAAGTCCTTCGGGTTGGCGATGCCGGCCGGCTTCTCGATCTTTTCCAGTTCATCGTTGAGCGCGCTGCGGTCGAAGCTTTCACCGGTTTCCGGGTCGCGGAATTCCTCGTCCTGGATCCAGCAATCGGCAAAGGTCACGTAACGGTCGAAGATGTTCTGGCCGTATTCCGAGTACGACTCCAGGTAGGCGGTCTGGATTTCCTTGCCGATGAATTCGGCATAGCGCGGCGCCAGGAAGCCCTTGATGAATTCAAGATAGCGCCGGCGGATTTCCTCGGGATAGTCCTCGCGGCCGATGCGCTGCTCGAGCACGTACATCAGGTGCACCGGGTTGGCGGCCACTTCGGTCTGGTCGTAGTTGAAGACGCTGGACAGGATCTTGTACGCGAAACGCGTCGACACCCCAGTCATGCCTTCGTCCGTGCCGGCATAGTCCTTGTATTCCTGCAAGGCCTTGGCCTTGGGATCCACGTCCTTCAGGCTTTCGCCGTCGTAGACGCGCAGCTTCGAATAGATGCTGGAGTTCTCGGGTTCCTTCAGGCGCGTCAGGACCGAGAACTGCGCCATCATGTCCAGCGTTCCCGGCGCGCACGGCGCCGTGGACAGCGAACTGTGGTGCAGCAGCTTTTCATAGATGCGGACTTCTTCCGACACCTGCAGGCAGTAAGGCACCTTGACAATATAGATACGGTCGAGGAACGCCTCGTTGTGCTTGTTGTTGCGGAAGGTCTGCCATTCCGATTCGTTCGAGTGCGCCAGGATGGCGCCGTTGAACGGGATCGCCGAAAAGCCCTCGGTGCCCTTGAAGTTGCCTTCCTGGGTCGCCGTCAGCAAGGGGTGCAGCATCTTGATCGGGGCCTTGAACATCTCCACGAATTCCAGCAGACCCTGGTTGGCCAGGCACAAGCCGCCGGAGTAGCTGTAGGCGTCCGGGTCATCCTGCGAGTGGCGGTCGAGCATGCGGATGTCGACCTTGCCCACCAGCGAGGAGATGTCCTGGTTGTTCTCGTCGCCCGGTTCGGTCTTGGCGATGGCGATCTGGCGCAGCACCGAGGGGTTCAGGCGCACGACGCGGAACTTCGAGATGTCGCCGTCGAATTCCTTCAGGCGCTTCACGGCCCACGGCGACATGATGCCGCTCAGGTAGCGCCGCGGAATGCCATATTCCTTTTCGAGCGTGTCGCCGAAGCGTTCCGGATGGAACAGCCCGAGCGGCGATTCGTTCACCGGCGAACCCTTCAAGGCGTAGATGGGATAGGCCTCCATCAGCGACTTGAGGCGTTCCGCAATGGACGACTTGCCGCCGCCCACGGGACCCAGCAGATAGAGGATTTGCTTGCGCTCTTCCAGTCCCTGCGCGGCGTGTTTGAAGAACGCGACGATCTGTCCGATCACGTCCTCCATGCCGTAGAACTCCTGGAACGCGGGGTAGCGTCGGATGGTCCGGTTGGAAAACAAACGGGAAAGACGTGGGTCGTTGCGCGTGTCCACGATTTCGGGTTCGCCTATCGCCGCCAGCATGCGCTCTGCGGGGCTGGCGTACGCCATGGGATCGCTTTTGGCCAGGTTGAGGTACTCCTCGAGAGAGAGTTCCGATTCCTGCTCTTTTGCATACTGCGACTTGAAGCCTTCGACGATGTTTTGCACGGAAACCTCCTACAACACGCGAAAAATCCAATACGTCCCTACCTGCCCCCATTGTGCCTCAGCGCTCGCGCATTACTAGACAATCTCGCGATAAGCACTGTCGGCCGGATGGTATGTTGCTTTCGCCACACATCAACCAAAGGCATGATCAGGCCCTTTCCAATTAGGCTGCACTCTTCGGATACAAGTTCCGTCAGGGAATGCAACTTAAGTGAATAAGTTCACTCGTCCGGTTTCAGCATATCGCTGTATGCGCGCGTGCATGATGCAGTCGCACGTGAAATGCTCAGCAATGATTTGAAGGGAAGAGCGATGTCCCAGGGATTTTTATGATGCGGGTACAAACCCGATGCGCCCGCTATGCGATGGCAGCGGACGGTCTGAACGGCGCGTAGCGTCTTCGTTCAGCAGCGTGCCGGCTCGGTTTTGAAAACGCACCGATGACGCGGCACGGGAATCCGTGGTGACGAGGGCGCGTGGCATTGCATGGAGTAGTCCAACAGTACGTAGCGCCAAGTCATGGGCCTATGCTAAAGCCAATTGACGTTTTTGTGGCAATTCATTTAGCGCAATGCCAAAAATAGTCGTGCAGCACGCTTCCAAATTCGTACAACTACGAAGCGCGGCAACCGCACAGACATGCGCAAACTTGATGGCATATCGATAGCACTTGCGCATCGTGATTGCCCGTAGGCCGCGAATTATGGGCGCATGCGCGATTGGCAGCCACAAGCATAGAGTGCTAGTACCCCTTCGGGCAGCGATAGAATCACGCATTCGAAATTGCGCCGCGCATTCATTGCGCCTCTTTCCATCCGCCCGTCGTCGTCGCCGCGCCATGCCTTTCCGATCCTGGCCAGCCGCATGAATGCCCTTGCCAAACGCTGTTCCGCGGCGATTTGCAGCGTCTTGCTGTTGCTTCTGGCCGCTTGCGGCAAGCAGGCCGACCTGCCCGGCGACGCCTATGTCTGGCAGCGAGTCTGGACGCCGCCCGTCAGCCAGGCGCTGGCCGACAGCGCCAACGTGGTGCGGGCATGGCGCGTGCTGATGGCGGAAATGAGCCCGGATGGCAGATGGGTCACTGCTGCGCCCGATCTGGCCGCGCTGGCTGCGGCCAAGCGCCCCGCCATCATGGTTCTGCGCCTGGACGGCCGCGCCGATGCGCTGCCGGTCGCGGATGTGCTTGCGCGGATTGCGGCCGCGCGCAGCGCATGGAGAGACGCCGGCGTCGCCTTGGCCGGCGTCGAAATCGACTATGACTGCCCCACCTCCAAATTGCCCGCCTACGCGGCATTCCTTGAAGCCTTGAAGCATGGGCTGGGCCCCGATCTGCCTTTGTCGATAACCGCGTTGCCGACATGGCTGAACGGCTCCGGACTCGACGCGCTGCTCCGGATTCCCGATGAAGCAGTGTTGCAGGTCCATGCCGTGCTGAGTCCCGAACAGGGCCTGTTCAACGCCAAGCGCGCAAGCGCCTGGCTGACGGCTTTCGCGGACCGCACCGAGCGGCCGTGGCGCGTGGCTTTGGCGACCTACGGCAGCCGCGTGAGCTGGAACGGCGACGGCAGCATCGCCGCGGTCGAAAGCGAACGTTCCGCGCTGCTACCGGGCGGCCGCGCCAGCGAACTGGTGGCCACGCCCGCGGCCATGGCGGCCTTCGTTGATGAGATCCACCGCTCCCTTCCGCGCGGATTGGCGGGCATCGTCTGGTTTCGCCTGCCCACCGCGCGCGACGAACGCGCCTGGAGCCTGGCCACCTGGCGCGCCGTGCTGACGCGCCAGCCCCTGCTGCCGGCGCTGGCGGTCACGGCACGCGCGACGGGCGGCAACGGCACGCGGGACCTGATACTGTCCAATGGCGGCAACGCCGACGCGGCCCTCCCCTTCGCGATCCGTTGGGACGGTGCCTGCCGCGCGGCTGACGGCATCAACGGCTATACCCTCGAGCATGATTCCGACGGCGCATTCCTGCGCCGCTCCCAAGACGGCCTGCTGCACGCCGGCGGCCAACGCAACATAGGCTGGATACGCTGTGAAAATGGGCCTTCGAGCTTCCGTGTACAACCGTAAATCGCTTGCGGCGCTGCTGCTGTTGGCGAGCGCCGGCATCGTCATCGCTTGCGGGCCGGAGTTTCCTGCCCAATTGCTGGATGACCGCGCGGCCACGTTGCGCGCCACGCCGGCCAACTCTTTCGGCTACGAAGCCGCCCGTCTGGTGGGCGCCAGCGATGCGCTGCAGGCCAGCGAAGCCTATGAATTGCCGGATGGCAGCTACCAGCAAAATGCCCTGCCGGAAGACCGCGATCCCGCGCTCACGCCTGCGCAGCGGGCGACAGCGCGCGCGATGCGCGCGCAAGTCGACGGCGATCAGGCCTATGCGCTGGGCGCCGCTTTGCCGGAAGCGGTGCGTCTTTACGCCGCCGCCGCGGTCGACACGCATGCCGCCCGCGGGGCGGATGCCGACCGCCTGCTGGAGCAGGCGCGCGCCCGCTACCGCGCCATCCTCCAGTTGCCGCCGCCACAGGCCGCGGCGCGCAGCGTCTGGGCCGCCTATATGCTGGCGGAAATCGGGGACGAGGCTGAGCTGGCGGCCGGCGACGCCGACGCGCGGCGGCAGGCAGCAGCACAGGCCTACGCCCGTGTGCGGCAACTGGCGCGTGACGGCGCGCCAGACCCGCTGGGCCTGGCGGTGGCCAGCTACGGTCAGGAGGCCCGCCTGTTCCTGGCCGGGCCGCAAGGACTATGCAGCTATATGGAGCTGGTCAACGCCGAGCCCTGCATGGACACCATCCCCGCCGCCTCGCTGAAGCAGGCAGTGCGCCTGTATGCCGAACAGGCCGCGCGCGACTCCGCCAGCGGCAATGCCTCGCTGCGCATGCTGGCGCAATGGGCTCTGGAAGATCCGGCGCGCACGCGCCGGCTGATCGACGACCTGGTCGCGCAACGGCTGCTGGTAGCCTACGCGCTGGCCAGGGTCGGCGACATCGTGAACGGAATGCCCGACAGCGCCACCGATCCCTACGCCGCCTACGACACGACCGGCCAGGCCGGATTTGCCGACGCCGCGCAGGGACACGACGTCACGCCGAACCCGGCGCTGCAATCGCTGGTTGCCGCGCTGGAGACCCAGGACCTGAAGCAGGTGCCGGACGCCGACCGCGTGGCCGCGCTGGCCTACCGCATCGGCCGCTACGATCTGGCGCAAACGCTGGCGACGCGGCTGGACACGGCCTTGGCCTGGTGGGTGCGCGCCAAACTGGCGCTGCGGCAAGGCGACACGCAAGCGGCGGCCCAGGCCTATGCCCAGGCGGCCAGTGCCTTTCCGCGCGCCGACGGCAGCCTGGAAGCGCCGGGCGCGGCCCGCCTGCTGGGCGAGCAAGGCGTGCTGACGCTGTCGCGCGGCCAGTACGTCGAGGCGCTGGACCAGCTGCTGCACGCCACCGTGCCAGACGGGTCGGGTGGAGGCTTCTGGCAGTCCACCCCGTATTGGAACGACGCGGCCTACGTGGCCGAACGCGTGCTGACGACCGCCGAACTCAAAGCCTATGTGGATCGGCGCGCGCCCGCCGCGGCCGCGTCCATCGGATCGGCGCCGCCAGATCCCCAGCATTTCTACAAATGGCTGGGGGAGCATCCCGTCACCGCGTCCGACCGCCTGCGCCTCCTGCTGGCGCGGCGTCTGGTGCGCGAGGGCTCAATCGCGCAGGCGCTGCCCTATTTCCCCGCCGATTCGGACGCCCGCTATGTCACGCTGGACTATGTCGACGGCAAATTGGAGTTGCGGCAGCAACGAAGCCGCCAGCTCGCCGCCGAGTACGGCGCCGCGTTGCGCAAGGCCGGCAGCGCGTGGGGCCGCACGACACGGGCCGAAGCCTGGTTCGGAGCCTCTCAGCTGGCGCGGCGTGACGGCATGGAGATCATGGGCTACGAGCAGGAGCCGGATTTCGCGACCTATGGCGGCAACACGGCCTATGGCGCGGGACGCAGCGCGGTCCCCGGCTCGACGGCCGCTGACGGCACCGATCCGCCCGACACGCCAGCGCTGCGCGCCGCGGCCGCGCTGCCGGGCCCCTTCGTCACCGAAGAGGAACGCCGGCGCTACGCCGCAAGCGAAGCGCAGCCCTATACCCGCTTCCATTACCGCCAGATCGCGGCCAATCATGCGTTGCGCGCCGCAGATGAGTTGCCGCGCCGCTCCCAAGCATTCGCCGCGGTGCTGTGCCAGGGCACCCGCTACATCATCGACGACTCGCCCGAACAGGCCTCCGCCATCTACCGGCGCTATATAGAACAAGGCGCGCAGGTGCCGTTCAGCGGCTCTTTCGGCCGCGAATGCGCCGCGCCGGACTTCCAGGCAGCGGCCTGGTTCCACTACACGCAAGCCGAGAAATCCTGGGAGCGCCTGCGCCGCAACCATCCGGGCCTGCTGCTTGCGGCCGCGTTGCTGGCCCTGGTCGGCGGCGGCGCCGCGGTCCTGGCCTGGCGCTATACGGCGGCGCGTACCGGCCGGACCGAGGGGCGGGGCTGACGCGGGCGCAATGCCAGGATCTGTTCACACTAACTTATGGAAGGCCGGCGCCGGCTCTAGGACAGCTCCGGCAGCGCCACCCGCTGCGTCAGCTGGCTCCAGGTTTCCGCCACCCGGGCGCGCACGCGCAGGTCCGCGCCTACCGGCGCGGTCTCGATGAACTCGTAACGCCGGGCACCGTCCAGGTGCTCCAGCATGGGCAGGCGCACCATGCCGGCCGCGTCGCCCAGCAGCACGGGCGCCAAATACAGCAGCAGCTCGTCCACGCAGCCCGCGGCCACCAGCGCGCCGCTCAGGCCGGCGCCGGCTTCCACGTGAATCTCGTTGAACTGTTCCTGGGCCAGCCAGCGCATCATCGCCGGCAGGTCGACCCGGCCGGCCGCCTCGCCCGGCAGCAGCACCACGCGGGCGTTCTTGGCCTGCAGGCGCGCGGTCTTGGCGGCATCTTCGCGGGCAGTGAAGATGATGACTTCGGCGCCGTCGAACAGCCTCGCGTCTTCCGGGATCTCGAAACGGCCGTCCACCACGGCCTTGCGCGGCTGGCGCGGCGTGTCCACGCCCCTGACATTGAGCTGCGGATCGTCCTTCAGCACGGTGCCCATGCCGGTCAGGACCACGCAGGCGCGGGCGCGCCAGCGGTGGCCGTCAGCCCGGGCCTCGGGCCCGGTGATCCATTGCGATACACCGTTATGCAGTGCGCTGCGCCCATCCAGCGAGGCCGCCATCTTCAGCCACACCCATGGCAAGCCGCGGCTCATGCGCGAGATGAACCCCGCATTGACGGCCAGCGCCTCTGCGCCGCAGACGCCCGTGGTCACCTCGATGCCCGCCAGGCGCAGACGCGCCAGACCCTGGCCATTGACCAGCGGGTTGGGATCGCCGATCGCCACCACCACCCGCGCCGGCCGGGCCGCAAGCACCGCGTCCACGCAGGGCGGCGTGCGGCCGAAATGGCTGCAAGGCTCCAATGTGACATAGAGCGTGGCGCCTTCCACGGACTCACCGCGCGCCTGGACGTCGCGCAAGGCGCAGACTTCCGCGTGCGGGCCGCCCGGCGGCTGCGTGGCGCCTTCGCCCAGCACCCTGCCGTCGCGCACGATCACGCAGCCGACCCGGGGGTTGGGCGCGGTGGAGTACATGACGGTCTGCGCCAGCGCCAGGGCGCGCCGCATCCAGAAAATGTCGTCGTTGTCGCTGGGAATCATCATGATCAGGATTGTATGTCCGCCACGCGGCGGGCAGACGGTCCGGCGCAGGCTCTCGGCGGCATCGGCCGCGCATGTCCGTTTTGGGCCGACAGCCGTCTTTCGCCGCGCTCACCCCGGCGCTGGATTGCAGTAAAAATGACGTCACGCCTCTACAATTTCCGCTCCAGGAGCCCGGACCATGAAACAAGCACTGATCGTCATCGATGTACAAGACTCTTTCCGGCAACGTCCGTTTTGGGATGAAACCGAGTATCCGGCCTTTGTGGAACAGATCCAGTCCCTGATCGACACGGCCGAGGCCCAGGACATTCCGGTACTGCAGGTGTTTCACACCAGCGTGTCGAACGACCCCGCCAACCCCTTCTCGATGGCCTCCGGGCACGTCAAGACGCTCAAGGAATTGCGCATCGCGCCCACCGCCGTGTTCCACAAGACCGTGCATTCCTCGCTCTATGCCAAGGACGCGGACGGCGCCAGCCTGCAGGACTGGCTGGTGAAGCATGGCATCGAAGGCATCATCGTCAGCGGCATCCGCACGGAACAATGCTGCGAAACCACCTCGCGCCACGCCAGCGACGCCGGCTACAAGGTGGTGTTCCCCACCGATGCCACCCTGACCTTCGCCATGCAGAGCCCGTCCGGCCAGCATTACACCCCGGCCGAAATCCGCGACCGGACCGAGCTGGTGCTGCAAGGACGCTTCGCCCGCATCGCGCGCGCCGCCGACGCGCTAGCGGCCTAGCGCTGGCGGAGGGCTGCATGGTCCCGGTCTATTTCGTGCTGACGCGCGGCATCGTGCTGCTGGACGTGGCGGGTCCGGCGGAGGCCTTCCGCGTGGCCAACAAGCTGAGTCCCGGCACCTTCGAGCAGCATTTCTGCGGCCCGTCGCGGGAGGTCGAAAGCGGCCTGCCCGGCCTGCATCTGGCGCATATCCAGGCCCTGCCGGCCGCGCTGCCGCCCGAGGCCCTGGTCATCATTTCCGGCGTGGTGGGCAAGCCCACGCGCCTCGATGACCCCGACTCGCGCGCCATCATCGACTGGCTGGCGGTCCGCCATCCCGCCGACGGCTTCACCCTGATGACGGTGTGCGCCGGCGCGCTATTCGCCGCCGCCGCCGGACTGACGCGGCAACGGGATTGCACCACGCACCACACCTGCCTGGAACAACTGGCCAGCATCGACCCGAGCGCGCGGCTGCATGACAACCGCATCTTCGTCGAGGACGGCAAGCTGGTCAGCAGCGCGGGAATCACGGCCGGCATCGACCTGGCCTTGCACATGGTGTCGCGCCATTGCGGGCCGCGCGTGGCCAGCGAAACAGCACGCGACATGGTCGTCTACCAGCGGCGCGCCGGCACGGATTCCACACTGTCGCCCTGGCTGGATCACCGCAGCCATATGCATCCGGGCGTGCACCGGGTGCAGGATGCGGTCATTCGCGATCCGGCGGCGCCCTGGTCGGCGCAATCGCTGGCGGACCAGGCGCATACCAGCGCTCGCCACCTGACCCGGCTGTTCCGCGAACACGCGGGCTGCACGCCGATGGATTACCTTTATCAGATACGCGTGGCGCTGGCGCGCGACCTGCTGCGCGACACCAGGCTGGATCTGGAGCGCGTGGCCGAGAAATCGGGCTTCGGCTCGGCCCAGCACATGCGCCGCGTGTGGCGCAAATTCCAGCCGCTGACGCCCAGCCTGGCGCGCGCAGCGCCCGCCATGCAATGACGGCGCCGCGGCGCCGTCATTTTCTACATCCGCGCCGCTCGACGGCCCCGGACGGGTTGGCGTCGAGTCTTCTCTAGTCCTTGCGCAGCTTGCCCGGCAGCAGCGGGCCCTGCATCTCGCGGATGGCCTCGACGAATTCGCCAATGTCCTCGAAGCTCTTGTAGACCGAGGCGAAGCGCACGTAAGCCACCTTGTCGAGCTTGCGCAGTTCGTTCATGACGAGCTCGCCGATGTGTTCGCTAGGCACTTCGCGCAGTCCGCTGGCCAGCAACTGCTCTTCGATGCGGGCAACCGCCGCGTCCACGTCTTCCGTGCTGACGGGGCGCTTGCGCAGCGCCAGGCTCAGGCTGGCGCGCAGCTTGCCGGGATCGTAGTCGCTGCGGCTGCCGTTGCGCTTCACGATGGAAGGCATGGCCAGCTCCACCCGTTCATAGGTGGTGAAGCGCTTGTCACAGGACAGGCAGCGGCGGCGACGGCGTATGGCGTCGCCTTCTTCGGAGACCCGGCTGTCGACGACCTGCGTTTCGGCATTGCCGCAAAATGGACACCGCATGTGTGATCCCTAAAGGCGCTGAGGGCAATAGTTAAGCATATTGTAACGAGGCGCCGGGCCGCCAGCGCCAATACGGGCTAATCCGCCCCCGTATTTTTTGCCAGGGTACCGCCCCGAAAGCAAAGGGACGGCGCCTTGCGGGGCCGTCCCTTATGGAGCGCTACGGCCGGGCCGCAGCCCGCCGCAGGGATGCTCGCTTACTTCTTACCGTAGACCGGCAGGCGCGAGGTCAGTTCATTGACGCGGGCGCGCACGGCGGCGATGTTGGCTTCGTCGCGCGGATTGTCCAGCACGTCGGCGATAAGGTTGGCGGTCAGCTCGGCTTCCGCTTCGGTGAAGCCGCGCGTGGTCATGGCCGGCGTGCCCAGGCGGATGCCGCTGGTCACGAAAGGCTTTTCCGGATCGTTCGGGATGGCGTTCTTGTTGACCGTGATGTGGGCCTGGCCCAGCACGGCTTCCGCTTCCTTGCCCGTGATGCCCTTGGAACGCAGGTCCACCAGCATGACGTGGCTTTCGGTACGGCCGGAAACGATGCGCAGGCCGCGCTTGACCAGCGTGTCGGCCAGCACCTTGGCATTCTTGACCACTTGCTGCGCGTAGTCCTTGAAGGCGGGCTCCAGCGCTTCCTTGAAGGCCACGGCCTTGCCGGCGATGACATGCATCAGCGGACCGCCCTGGATGCCGGGGAAGATCGCCGAGTTGATGATCTTCTCGTGCTCGGCCTTCATCATGATGACGCCGCCGCGCGGGCCGCGCAGCGACTTGTGCGTGGTCGAGGTGACGAAGTCGGCGTGCGGGACCGGGTTCGGATAGGCGCCGCCGGCGACCAGGCCGGCGTAGTGGGCGATGTCGACCATGAACAGCGCGCCGTTTTCACGGGCGATGCGGGCCATGCGCTCGAAGTCGATGTGCAGGGCGTAGGCGGAAGCGCCAGCCACGATCAGCTTGGGCTTGTGCTCTTTGGCCAGTTGCTCGACCTGGTCGTAGTTCAGGACTTCGTTTGCGTCCAGGCCGTAGGAGATGAAGTTGTACAGCTTGCCCGAGGCGTTGACCGACGCGCCGTGCGTCAGGTGGCCGCCTTCGGCCAGGCTCATGCCCAGCACGGTGTCGCCCGGCTTCAGGACGGCCATGTACACGCCCTGGTTGGCCTGCGAGCCCGAGTTGGGCTGTACGTTGGCGGCTTCAGCGCCGAAGATCTGCTTCAGGCGGTCGATGGCCAGTTGCTCGACCACGTCCACGTACTCGCAACCGCCGTAGTAGCGCTTGCCCGGATAGCCTTCGGCGTACTTGTTGGTGAGCTGCGTGCCCTGGGCTTCCATGACGGCCGGGCTGGCGTAGTTCTCCGAGGCGATCAGCTCGATGTGCTGTTCCTGGCGGACGTCTTCCTTCTGGATGGCGGCCCAAACGTCCGGGTCAGCCTTGGACAAGGTGAGGTTGCGGTCAAACATGACGGGAGTTCCTGAGGCGGTAAGAGAGGAGAAAACTGCGCCCGGGTGGGTAAACCCGGAGAATGACGGATAGTTTACCGCGTCGGGGAGGATCAATTGCTCCCAAAATACCTGGAACCCGGGCAAAATTGCCTCGATGAGCGTGAAAACCACGCCATCCTTCATCGGCCGAAAACCCGTCTCAACCCGACTTGAGAAACTTTCATGCAAAGCGCCACGCTCATAACCTACTCGCTGGTAGCTGCGGTCAGCGTCGTCAGCCCCGGGCCCGCCACCATGCTGGCGATCCGCAACGGCGCGGCGGGCGGCTTGCGGGCCGTGCTGCCGTCCACCCTGGGCAATGTGACAGGCCTGTTCCTGCTGTCGGCCGCCGCCATGCTGGGGCTAGGCGTGGTACTGCAATCGTCCGCCATGCTGTTCATGCTGCTCAAAGTGGCAGGCGCCGCTTACCTGCTTTACATCGGCCTGCGCCACTTGCTGGGCCGCTCGAACATCGCACCGCCTTCCGACCCCGCCGCATTGGCGCCGCGCAGCGCTGGCCGACTCTATTCGGAAGCTGCCCTGGTCGCCACGCTGAACCCCAAACCCATCCTGTTCTTCACGGCGCTGTTTCCCCAGTTCCTGAACGCAGCCGAGCCCTTGCTGCCTCAGTTCTTCATCCTGACCGGCATCTTCACGGGCATGTCGCTGGTGTCTCTGTTGGCCTATGGCACCCTGGCTCACCGCGCCCGGCGCCTGCTGCGCCGGCCCCGCATCGTGGCCTGGATCAACCGCCTGGTCGGCGCCATTTTCATTACCTTCGGATTGGCGTTGTTGCGGCTCAAGCGCACAATGGGCTGAACCTTTTCGGAAATGGAAAAGGCCGCAGTTTGCGAGACTGCGGCCTTTCTGCGGCGTGACGGATCAGGCCGAAGTGGCGCCGATCTGCTTGGGAGCCAGCTTGGGATTGAGCGTATAGGTGCCCGTCAACGACGCCTGCGCCAGCACGTGCTTCTGGATGGCGCGTAGCGCGTCCTCGCCCGTGAAGGAACCCTGCAGGTTCAGCGTGGGCACGTCCAGCGCGTACAGGGTGAACACGTAGCGGTGCACGATCGCGTCGTTCCAGGGCGGGCATGGGCCGTCATAGCCGAAGTAGTCGCCGCTCATGTCGTGGTCGTTGGCAAACCATGACGAGTACGAGTTGATGCCCTGGCGCGCGTCCATCGGCGCCAGCGGGCCGCCCTTGCCGCGCGGCGTGATGCCGCTGGAAAAGGTGCCTTCCTCGATGTCGCGCAGGTCGGCCGGCAGGTCGACCAGCACCCAGTGGAAGAAATCCACGCGCGGCAGGCTGGCCGGCACCTCGCGGCCTTCCTGGTTGACGTCGTCGGGTTCGGAGGGCACATCGGGGTCGTGGCAGATCAGCGCAAACGACTGCGTACCCGCCGGAACGTCGTCCCAGGAAAACTGCGGGTTGAAGTTGTCTGCCAGCGCGACGTGCGATTGCGCATCGATCCGGCCGAAGGCGTAGCGTTCGGGAATCGACTCGTTATCGGAAAAGGACAAACTCGAAAGTTTCATGTCGTGCTCCTAGAAGTGCCGCAAAGGCCCCACTGCCCCTGTCTGTACCCTCAGCGTATCAAAACTTCGCAATCATGGGTTCAAGTTAACACGCGCAAATTTGCGCTTACCCACCTGAACGACGTAAGTCCCCGCCGGCAATTGCAACGTTTTGTCTTCCACCCGGTCGCCGTTGACGCGCACGCCGCCCTGCTCCACGTTGCGCTGCGCTTCCGAACCGGACGCCACCAAGCCAGCTTCGCGCAGCAGCTTCAGGATGCCCACCGGCGCGCCGCCGATGTTCACCTCGGGCATGTCCTCGGGGATCGCGCCGTCGCGGAAACGGGCCTCGAACGAGGCCAGCGCCTCGTCGGCGGCCTTGGCGGAATGGAAGCGCGTGATGATTTCCTGGGCCAGCATGACCTTGGCGTCGCGCGGGTTGCGGCCGCCATCGATCTCCTGCTTGAGCGCGGCGATGTCTTCCAGCGAGCGGAACGACAGCAGTTCGAAGTAGCGCCACATCAGCGTGTCGGAAATCGACATGAGCTTGCCGAACATCGAATCGGGCGACTCCGAAATGCCGATGTAGTTGCCCTTGGACTTGGACATCTTCTCTACGCCGTCCGTCCCCACCAGCAAGGGCATCGTCAAAATGCACTGCGGCTCCTGGCCATACTCCTTTTGCAGCTCGCGCCCGACCAGCAGGTTGAACTTCTGATCGGTGCCCCCCAGCTCCAGATCGGACTTCAGCGCCACCGAGTCATAGCCCTGCATCAGCGGATACAGGAATTCATGAACCGAGATCGGGATGCCGCCCTTGAAGCGCTTGGTGAAGTCCTCGCGTTCCATCATGCGTGCGACCGTATAACGGGACGCAAGCTGGATCATGCCGCGCGCGCCCAGCGGATCGCACCACTCGGAGTTGTAGCGGATCTCGGTGCGGGCCGGGTCCAGCACCAGGCTGGCCTGGGCGTAATAGGTCTTGGCATTGGACTCGATCTGTTCGCGCGTGAGCGGCGGGCGGGTATTGTTGCGGCCGCTGGGATCGCCGATGGTGGAGGTGAAATCGCCGATCAGGAAGATGACGTTGTGCCCCATGTCCTGCAGCTGGCGCATCTTGTTCAGCACTACGGTATGGCCCAGGTGGATGTCCGGCGCGGTCGGATCCAGCCCCAATTTGATGCGCAGGGGCACGCCCGTGGCGCGGCTCCTGGCAAGCTTGCGAGCGAATTCGGACTCGACCAGCAACTCATCGCAGCCGCGCTTCGCTATACGCAGGTCTGCTTCGACTTCGGGGGTAATCGGGGCTTCTGTGGATGACATGGCAGGGGGACCAACTCGGCTTCAGCCGATAAAAAGGTGTAAAAAGTGACGAAAACTATCGAAAATTCTAGCCGAATCAGCTAGGATACCGCCCTAATCATACGCAATTGTCATATATACGCAGTTGCGGTCCGGTTTACACCCCGTCGTTCACAAGATGCGCCCCGCGCCCAGCCCTTGCCCCGAAAATGTGCGCGCGAGGGCAGTTCGTGTCACGCACCCTGCGAGCTCAAGCCACCTGAGAGGGTAACTTCACGATGAATCGTGGCCTCCACGAACTGGCGAGTAGCATCAAGCGCAAAGTTGCTGCCCTGTTTGCGCCCGTTGAGCCCAAGCCCCAGCGCTCGGGACTTTTCCGCCGCACTATTCTCGTCACCGCCATTGGTCTGTTCGCAGGCGCCGCCGCTCTCGGCATGGTGCAGCAACCCGACCGCACCGAACTCCCCCCTTCGCGCATCATCAGCAGCGTCCTGCCGTTAAGCGCCGAGCAAGTCGAAGTCAGCACGCCCAGCGCCGCGCCCTATATCAGCGAAACCCGGATCCGCGCCGGCGATACGCTGGCCGCGGTGCTGCAGCGCCTGGAACTGGACGTGCCCAGCCTGCAGACCTTCCTGACGCATGAAGCCAGCGCCCGCAGCATCTACAAGCTGTACCCGGGCCGCTCGGTGCAGGCCGCGACGGACGAGGCAGGCAACCTGATCTGGCTGCGTTACATCCATACCCCCGGCAACGAGACGGATGGCCAGGTCGTGACGCGCATGCTGCACGTCGCGCCCGCGGGCGACAGCTACAAGGCCGAGGAAATCACCGAGAGCACCGAGCGCCAGACCCGCGTCGCCGTGGGCACGATCCGCTCGTCGCTGTTCGGCGCCACCGACGCCGCCGGCATCCCGGACTCGGTCACCATGCAGATGGCCGACATCCTCAGCGCCAAGATCGACTTCCTGCGCGATCTGCGCCAAGGCGACAAATTCCGCGTGGTCTACGAAGTGCGTTCGCACGACGGCCGCTACGCCGGCGCCGGCCGCGTGCTGGCGCTGGAATTCATCAACGGCGACAAGACCTACAACGCCGTCTGGTTCAGCCCCGACGAAAAGAGCGGTTCGTACTACGACTTCGACGGCACCAGCCTGCGCGGCGCGTTCCTGCGCACCGCCCTGAAGTTCAGCCGCATCAGCTCCACCTTCGGCATGCGCATGCATCCCATCCATAAGACCTGGACGGGACACAAGGGCGTGGACTACGCGGCGCCCTCGGGCACGCCGATCCATTCCACCGCCGATGG
The DNA here is from genome assembly GCF_059760445.1 of Achromobacter sp. D7-1. Lineage (NCBI taxonomy): Bacteria > Pseudomonadati > Pseudomonadota > Betaproteobacteria > Burkholderiales > Alcaligenaceae > Achromobacter > Achromobacter sp. D7-1. Next base: position 18,690 of record NZ_JCBAMT010000085.1, read on the forward strand.
CACGGTGGAATTCTCCGGCTGGCAGAACGGCTACGGCAACGTCGTCATCGTCAAGCACCACGGCAAGTACTCGACGCTGTACGCTCACCAGAGCCGCATCGCCGAAGGCGTCACCAAGGGTTCGAAGATTTCGCAGGGCCAGCTGCTGGGCTATGTCGGCGCCACCGGCTGGGCTACCGGCCCGCACCTGCACTACGAATTCCGCGTGGACAACCAGCCCATCGATCCGCTGTCGGTGGACCTGCCGGTCGCCCGCAGCCTGGAGCCCGCCGAAGTCCGTGCCTTCAACCAGGCCGTGGCGCCGTACAAGGCGCAGATCCAGTTGCTGACCGAATTCCAGCAGACCCTGCCCGACGCGCTGACCAACGTGGCCAGCCGCTAAAGCCGGTCGAACGCTCCCGCAAAGCGGCCCCGCAGGTTCTGCTGCGCGGCCGCTTTTTCTTTGCCGAGGCTCTCGTGAATTCCTCCGTCCCCTTGCAACACCAAGACTCGCAGGTCTACATCGGACTGATGTCGGGCACCAGCGTCGACGGCGTGGACGGCGTGCTGGTGCGTCTGGACGACGGTCAGGCACCGGCCGTGCTGGCCAGCGCCAGCCTGCCCATGCCGGCCGACCTGCGACGCGAATTGCTGGCGTTGAATCTATCCGGCGACGACGAGCTGGCCCGCGCCGCCCTGGCCGCGAACGGGCTTGCCCGCCTGTATGCCCAGGCCGTGGCCGCCCTGCTCCAGCAAGCCAGCGTCCAGGCCGGTCACGTGACCGCGATCGGCGCACATGGCCAGACCGTGCGGCACCGGCCGGACCTCGGCTACACCGTGCAGCTCAACGCCCCCGCTCTGCTGGCGGAACTGACCGGCATCGACGTGGTGGCGGATTTCCGTAGCCGCGACGTGGCGGCAGGCGGCCAGGGCGCGCCGCTGGTGCCGCCCTTCCATGCCGCCATCTTCGGTGCGCCGCAAGGCCGCGCCGTGCTCAATCTGGGCGGCATCGCCAACGTGACGCTGCTTACGCCCGGACAGGCGCCCCGCGGCTTCGACACCGGACCCGCCAACGTTCTGCTGGACGGTTGGTGCCAGCGCCACCTGGGCCAGTCCTATGACGCCGACGGCCGCTGGGCCGCCAGCGGTCAGGTGCTGGCCGCGCTGCTGGAACAATTGATCGCCAGCGAACCCTGGTTCGCCCTGCCGCCGCCCAAGTCCACCGGACGCGACCTGTTCAATATGCAATGGCTGGATGAACGCTTGGCGGCGTTCGACGGCCCCAAGCCCGCGCCGCAAGACGTGCAGGCCACCTTGCAGCGCCTGACCGCTCGCACGGTCGCCAATGCGGTCGACGCCGCAGCGGCGGGCACGCAGGAAGTGTTCGTGTGCGGAGGCGGCGCGCGCAACCCGGGCCTGATGCGCGAGCTGGCGTATTGCTTGCAGCGCCCCGTTCGCGCCACGGATGCGCTAGGCGTGCCAGCGCAGGAAGTCGAGGCCCTGGCGTTCGCCTGGCTGGCGCAGGCGTTCGTGCAGCGCAGGCCGGCGGGCCTGCCCGCCGTCACCGGCGCGCGCGGCCCCCGTATCCTGGGCGCGCTGTATCCCGCCTGAAGCCCGTGCCCCAATGCAAAAAGCCCTTCGGCGCGCCGAAGGGCTTTTTATTTCCTGCCGGGGCGATTACACCGAGAACGAGGAACCGCAGCCGCAGGTGGTGCTGGCGTTGGGATTGCGGATGACGAACTGCGCGCCTTCCAGGTCTTCCTTGTAGTCGATCTCTGCGCCGACCAGGTACTGGAAGCTCATCGGATCGACGAGCAGTTGCACGCCAGCCTTGTCCAGCACGGTGTCGTCATCGTTCACGACTTCGTCGAAGGTGAAGCCGTACTGGAAACCCGAACAGCCTCCGCCCTGCACGAAAACGCGCAGCTTCAGTTCGGGATTGCCTTCTTCGGCCAACAGATCCTTCACCTTGGCCGCAGCCGAATCGGTAAACACCAGGGGAGCAGGCGGGGCGGCCTGCAGGTCGACGGTTTCGGTCACTGCATTCATGGTTCACTCCTGGCCGGTTCGGCCATATTTCGGTGAGCGGCAACGGCGCTCGCATGGTGTCACTATAGCTCAGGGCTTGCGCAGACTCAAAGTTCAAGCTTGACGCTTCTTGACGCCCGGACCGTATCACCCTCCAGAACGCTGACGGTCACGCTTTCGGGGACAAATCCCTCGGGCAACGCCAGGATGCCCTGGCTGCGCTGGTATTGATCGAACTGCAGGGCCAGGGGCGAGGTCTGCACGTTGTCGCCAGGGATGGCGACCGAGCCGGACTCGGCCTTGACCTGCATGGGCGCCAGATCCACCTTCACGGTCTCGCCCTTCAGGACGCCGGTGGCCTGGAAACGCAGGGCGCCCGAAAACGGCGCACTGCCATTACGGCCGCTGCGCATCAGCAGGACCTTGTAGCGCAGGCCGCCGCCGCTGCGATCAATCTCGACGCCGCGGATGTCCACCGAGCCCTCGGGCCCTGGCGGCAGCAATTGTTCGTAGAACGCCAGTTGATCGCGCACCCTGCCGACCTCGGCCTGGACGGTGCGCAACTGCGTTTCCAGCTCTTGGCGCGCGGCGCGTTCGATGACCAGCTCGCCATCGGCGGTGTCGAGCTGCCCTTGCGTATAGCGCAGCTGCGTCGACTGTTGGCGCATCGCCTCTTCCTGGACCTCGGCTTGCCGGGCGCTGATCACTACCGCGTCCTGCGGCCGGTAGAGCTTGCGGGCGTAGAAAAAGCTGGCCGAACCGCCCAGCAGCACACCGATCAGCAAGCCCGCGAATACGCGCATCAGCCCGCCCGCAGGGCTAGGTTTGGGTGTGATGGAGGAATCAGCGGGCATAAAGAGCAGCGGCTTGCGGCCCATGGCCGCAAGCCTGCAGGCATCAAGGCAGGATCGCGACCTGATCCAGGCCGGTCGATTCAGGGATGCCGAACATCAGGTTCATGTTCTGGACGGCCTGACCGGCGGCGCCCTTGACCAGGTTGTCCTGGACCACCAGGACGATCAGCTGGTCGCCATTGCCGGGGCGGCTGAGCGCGATGCGCAGGTTGTTCGAGGCTCGCACCGAACGGGTTTCCGGCAGGCTGCCGGCAGGCATCACATCGACGAAGGGTTCGTCGGCGTAGCGCTGTTCGAACAGGGCCTGGAAGTCGGTATCGCTGGCCTCGGGCAGGATGCGCGCGTAAATAGTGGAAAACATGCCGCGGATCATCGGCACCAGATGCGGCACGAAAGTCAGGCCGACCTTGCCGCCAGCGATCTTTTCCAGTTGCGCGACGATTTCGGGGTGGTGGCGATGGCCGGCCACGCCGTAGGCCTTGAAGTTGTCGGAGGCTTCGGAGAACAGCGAGCCGACTTCGGCCTTGCGGCCGGCGCCCGACACGCCCGACTTGCAGTCGGCGATCAGGGTTTGCGCGTCGACCAGCTTCTTGCCGCCTTCCAGCAGCGGCGCCAGGCCCAGCAGCACGGTGGTGGGATAGCAGCCGGGATTACCGATGACGCGGGCCTTGGAGATGGCCTCGCGGTTCAGTTCCACCAGGCCATACTGGGACTCGGCCAGGATGTCCGGGCAGGTATGGGGAATCTTGTACCAGCGCTCGAAGGTGGGGATGTCTTGCAGGCGGAAGTCCGCGGCCAGGTCGATGACCTTGGTGCCCGCGGCGATCAGTTCCTGGGCCTGGGCCATGGCCACGCCGTGGGGCGTCGCGAAGAACACGACGTCGCAATCCGTCAGCGAGGCCTTTTCCGGCGCCGAGAACGCGAGGTTCACGCGGCCGCGCAGGTTGGGATACATGTCAGCCACCGGCAGCCCGTCTTCCTTGCGGGACGTGATGGCGGTCAACTCCACATTGGGATGCTGCGACAGCAAGCGCAGCAGCTCGACGCCGGTGTAACCGGTGCCGCCGACGATACCAACCTTGATGCGGGTGTTCGATGCTTGGGCCATGATGTGTGCTCTTCGTAGAACGAGGATCGATTGTATCGCTCGGGAAAGCGGGTGTTGCGGCTAAGAGCCCGAAATGGCACCGCAGTCCTTCTTTCCGACCGGACGGAATGCGCGGAGTTCCGCGCGGCGCGCAGCAACCGGGCAGCGCCGGCGCTGGAACCAAAGGTGCGAAAAAAAGCCCGCCGAAGCGGGCTTTTTGAGCAGCGTATTAACGCTTGCTGAACTGCTTGCGCCGACGTGCCTTGCGGAAGCCGACCTTCTTGCGTTCGACTTCGCGGGCATCGCGGGTGACAAAACCAGCTTGCGACAGTGCGGGCTTCAGGGTCGCGTCGTAGTCGATCAGGGCACGCGTGATGCCGTGACGGACTGCGCCGGCCTGGCCGGTTTCACCGCCGCCGTGCACGTTGACCTTGATGTCGAACGATTCCAGGTGGCCGGTCAGTTCCAGCGGCTGGCGCACGATCATGCGGCCAGTTTCGCGGGCGAAGAAATCGTCGACGGGCTTGCCGTTGACAACGATCTTACCCGTGCCCTTCTTGATGAAAACGCGAGCCACCGAGGTTTTGCGACGGCCGGTTCCGTAATTCCAGTTACCGATCATGGCGTTTCCTTAGATATCCAGCGTCTTGGGCTGCTGGGCGGTGTGCGGGTGCTCGGCACCGGCGTACACCTTCAGTTTCTTGATCATGGCGTAGCCCAGAGGACCCTTGGGCAGCATGCCCTTGACAGCCTTCTGAATGGCGCGGCCGGGAAAACGCTCTTGCATTTTCTCGAAGTTCGTTTCACGGATACCGCCCGGGTACGTCGTGTGGCGGAAGTACTTCTTGTCCTTCGCCTTGGCGCCCGTAACAACGATATCGGCAGCGTTGACGATGACGATGTAGTCACCGGTATCAACGTGCGGCGTGAATTCAGGTTTGTGCTTGCCACGCAGACGACGTGCGACTTCGCTGGCCACACGACCGAGGACTTTGCCCTTGGCGTCGATCACAAACCAGTCACGTTGGACTTCATGCGGCTTGGCCACAAAGGTCTTCATGATGGTTCCTAAGAATAAAAATTTCCCTGGCTGGACCATCCAGCCAGTTCCTTTCCCCGAACTGGGCCGAAATTGCGGAAAAACCTATTGGGTTTCCAGCAGACTTCAGCCGATATCAGCGTCCCGCCTAAGCGTTATTACCCGCCCGTGCAATAGCCAAAACGAGGGAAAGCCTGCGATTCTAACACAACTGCTCAAAAAATGGGCAACTGATTGGCCGCAGGAAATGAAGAGGCGACGCCCCAAGGCGCCGCCCAGCCATGCCAATAACAGGGGACGCAACCCCGCCTGCCCGCCGGTCAGGCGCCCAGATAGGCTTCCAGCACGCGGGGATGGCCGAGCAGTTCGCGGCCGGTGCCGGTCAGCGCCATGGCGCCATTTTCCAGCACATAGCCGTGCTGGGCGATCTTGAGCGCCTGGCGCACGTTCTGCTCGACCAGGAACAAGGTCAGGCCGTCGGCGTTGATCGCGCGCAGCGAGCGGAAGATCTCCTGCACCACGATGGGCGCCAGGCCCATGGAGGGCTCGTCCAGCAGCAGCAGGCGCGGCTTGGCCATCAGGGCGCGGCCGATGGCCAGCATCTGCTGCTCGCCGCCGGACAGGTTGCCGGCGATGCCAGTGATCCGTTCCTTCAGGCGCGGGAACAGGTTGAACACGTATTCCAGGTCCGAGTCGACGTTCTTGAGGCCGCGGCGGTAGGCGCCCAGCTCCAGGTTTTCGAGCACGGTCATGGTGGTGAGGATGGCCCGCCCTTCCGGCACCTGGACGATGCCGCGCGCCACCAGTTGGTGCGGCGCCAGGTTGGTGATGTCCTCGCCTTCGAAGGTGATCTTGCCGCGCGCCTTGGGCAGCAAACCCGACAGCGCCAGCAGCGTGGTCGATTTGCCGGCGCCGTTGGCGCCGACCAGGGCGGTGATTTCCTTGGCGTTCAGGTCCAGGTCGATGCCGCGGACGGCTTCGATGTGGCCGTAGTTGACCTCGAGTCCGCGGACTTCCAGCATGACGCTCATTGTGCGGCCTCCGCTTGTTCGGTGTCTTCGTCGTCTTCGCGGCCCAGATAGGCTTCGATGACCTGTTCGTTGTTGCGGATCTCGTCGGGTCCGCCGCAAGCGATGATCTTGCCGAAGTTCAGCACCGCAATGCGTTCGCACAGGCCCATGACGAAGCGCATGTCGTGCTCGATCATCAGGATGGTGTAGCCGCGGTCGCGGATGGCCAGGATCTCGCGCATGAGTTCGGCGCGTTCACCGGTGTTCATGCCCGCGACCGGCTCGTCCAGCAGCAGCAGCTTGGGCTCTGTGGCCAGCGCGCGCGCCAGCTCCAGGCGGCGCTGCTCGCCGTAGGACAGGTTGTCGGCCAGATCATTGGCCTTGTGATCCAGGCGCATCCAGGTGAGCAATTCGTGCGCGCGCTCGCGGGCGCGCTTTTCGTGCTCGCGGTAGCCCGGCAGGCCCAGCAGCAAGCTGGGGAAGCCGTAGTTCATATGGCGATAGGCGCCGACCACCACGTTTTCCAGCAACGTCATCTCCTTGAAGAGACGGATATTCTGGAACGTGCGGGCAATGCCCATGCGCGTGATGCGGTGCGGCTTCTTGTCCAGAACGCTCTGGCCGTTGAACGTGATGGTGCCGCCGCTGGGCGGCAACAGGCCGGTGATGAGGTTGAACACCGTGGTCTTGCCGGCGCCGTTGGGGCCGATCAAGCCGAAGATGGCGCCTTCGGGCACGGACAGGCTGACGTCATGCAGCACATGCAGGCCGCCGAAGCTCTTGGAGACGGAAGAAAGCTCAAGCATGGCGCTTGCCTCCCTGGCGTCCTTGGCGCATCCAGCGCTTGAAGCGCGCCGGATCCCAGATGCCTTGCGGCAGGAACAACACAATCACCACCAGAATCACTCCGTTCGCGACCAGGCGCAGATCGGCAAAACCGCGCAGCATTTCGGGCAGCACGGTAATGATGAAGCTGCCCAGCACGGGACCGGCCAGGCCGCCGATGCCGCCCAGGATCGCCATGGTCAGGATTTCCACGCCACGGTCGAAACCGTATTCGTTGGGACCGATGAAGAAGGTCAGGTGCGCATTCAAGGCGCCGGCCAGGCCCGCGATCATCGCGCCGGCCACGAAGGCCAGCATCTTGTTGGCGCGCACGTCGATGCCCATCAGGCCGGCCGCGGTTTCGTCGCCGCGGATGGCGTCGAACGAACGCCCGATCTTGGAGGCGCGCACGCGCCACAGCACGAACAGCACAATGACCACGGCCAACACCACGTGCCACCACTGCGTCAGCTGCGGGATGCCATTGAGGCCCAGCGCGCCGCCGGTGATGGATTCGGTGTTGAGAATGGTCACGCGGACCACTTCGCCAAAGCCCAGCGTGGCCATGGCGAGGTAGACCCCGGACAGCCGCAAGGTCGGCAAGCCGATCAGGGCGGCCACCAGCGCGGGCGCCGCCATGCCGCCGGCGAGCGCGACCGAGAACGGCGCGTCATAGTTCATGGTGAGCAGCGCGGCGGTGTATGCCCCGATGCCCATGAAGGCTGCGTTGGCCATGGCCAGCATGCCGCAGGCCAGGGTCAGCCAGATGGAGAGGGCCAGCAAGGCGTTGGTGCCCAGCGTGAGCACCAGGTTGCCATAGATGGCCCAGAAGTTTTCGAATCCGCTCATTCTTTAAGCCTTGCGTTGAACCACTTTGCCGAACAGACCTTGCGGGCGCACCAGCAGGATCAGGAACAGCAGGCCGAAAGCCACCGCATCGCGCATGGTGGAGCCGATGTAGGCCACCGACAGCACCTCGGCGAAGCCCAGGAACAGGCCGCCCAGCATGGCGCCGCGGATGTCGCCCATGCCGCCCAGGATGATGACCGCGATGCCCTTGTGCAGCATCGGCTGGCCCATCAGGGGGAACAGCGCATTGGAGTACAGGCCGATCAGCACGCCGGCCACGCCGCCCAGGGCAGCCGCGGCAAACGAGGTGGTGACGAACAGCTTTTCGACGTTGATGCCCAGCAGCCAGGCGGCTTTGGGCGATTCGGCGATGGCGCGCAGGGCGCGGCCGAATTGCGTGCGGCGCATGACGTACATCAGCACGGCCATCAGCGCGAAAGACAGGAAGATGATGCCCAGCTCGATCACGGTCAGGTGCAGACCGGCGACCTCGATCACTTCCTCGGGCACGGTGCCGTGCGGGAAGCGCAGGTTGCTGGCGCCGAAGATGCTCTGGGCGCCGTTGTTCAGGATGATGCCTACGCCAATGGTGGCGATCATGGGGATCAGGTGGGGCGCGTTGCGCTTGCGCAGCGGCTTGAGCACCAGGTAGTCGATGATGACCCCGGTGAAGCCGGCGACGAAGAACGCGGCCATCAGCCCAGCCCACAGGGGCAGGCTGAATTGCTGCACGACGAACAGTGCCGCGTAGGCGCCAACCATGAAGACGGCGCCATGCGCCAGGTTGATCACCCCGAGCACGCCGAAGATCAGCGTGAAGCCCAGCGCGAACAGTGCATACACACAGCCCAGCGACAAGGCATTGACGAATTGTTGTTCGAACATGATGGGACTTTCCAAAGCTGTGAGGGCCCCATGCAGCGCCCACTGCATGGCCTTGAGCCTCCCGGCGGGGAGGCATTTTTTCTAGGGTGACGGCCCTGCGATAAAAAGCGCCTTGCGGACAGCCGCGCCGTCCGCAAGGCGCATCCCCCCGCGCGGGGATGCGTAGCGCTTACTTCTCGATGACGTACTTGCCGTCCTTCGTCACGCTGACGATGGGGGCTTGGTCGGCGTCGTAACCGGCCGGCTTGCCGGCGCGGTCATTGGCCTGGCGGAACTTGAACGGGCCGGTAGCGCCGGTCCAGGTCACGGAGGGCAGCGCGTCGCGCAGGGCCGTGCGATCCTTGGGCAGATCGCCAGAGAGCTTGACGTTCTTCAGCGCCTGGGCGGCGATGTACATGGCGTCATACGACTGGGCCGCGAACTGGTCGGGCGCGCCGTTGAACTTGGCCTTGTAGGCGTCGATGAACTTGACGTTCTCGGCCGCCTTGTTCTCGATCGACCACGGGCTGCCGATCCACAGATTGTTCGACGCGCCACCGGGGGCCAGGTCGAAAATCTTGACCGAGTTCATGCCATTGCCGCCGATGACGGGCACATTCAGGCCCAGTTGACGGGCCTGCACCATGATCGGAGCGCCTTCGGCCAACAGTGCGGACAGCACGATGGCGTCGGGGTTGGTGCCCTTGATCTTGGTCAGCTGGGCCTTGAAGTCCACGTCGCCCTTGGCGAACGTTTCGGTCGTGGTGACCGGGATCTTCTGGTCTTCCAGGGCCTTCTTGAAGTTGTCGTAGCCGCTCTTGGTGAAGACGTCGTCGTTGCCGTAGAGCACCGCCACGTTCTTCAGGCCGGTCTTGGCCTTGACGGTGGAGATGGTGGCCGGCAGCACGTCGGCTTCGGTAACCGAGTTGCGGAACACGTAGTTGCCGATGGAGGTGATGCCGTCGGCGGTGTTGGAGGTGCCGAAGGCGACCGTCTTGGCAGCCTGGGCGATCGGGTCGGCGGCCTGGGCCGAGTTCGACAGCGTCGGGCCGAAGACCATCAGGACGTTGTCCTTGAAGATCAGTTTCTTGAAGACGTTGATCGCTTCTTCTTTCTTGCCTTGTTCGTCCTCGACCACGAGCACGATCTTGTTGCCGTTGATACCGCCGGCGGCGTTGATTTCATCAGCGGCCAGCTGGAAACCGTTGCGGATCGACACGCCGTACTGGGCGGCGCCGCCCGACAGGGCTTCGGCCACGCCGATCTTGATGTCGGCCGCATGGGCAGCCGGGACGATACCGGCAGCGATCAGCGCGGCCAGCAGCTTCTTGGTCTTGGATTGCATGGTTGTTACCACCTTAAAGTCTGTCTCGGAATATTGGTATCCGGGCTGATGTAATCCTGCCGGATTGACGTCGGATGGCGCCTAAAGGCGTCATGTTTGCGCGTCAAGACCCGGGATATTACTCCTTTGTATCAGGCGGCTACTCGAACGCCATTCAACAAAAGCCTACAAACCGCCCATTTTTTTGTAAAAAACGTGTGGTTACTAGCAAAAACCCTAACACTCGCCGAATGTTATTCGGCAGGCGTAAGTGTCCTACGTTCTGGCCGATAACGCTACGCCCAGGTACTGGTCGTAGGCGCTTTCGGTCAGGCGGAACCATGGCATTTCGCTGTCGCGAAAACCCATGTAACTATCGTGCATCGCCTTGAATCTGGGGTCTTTGGCGCCCAAGTCCTTATAGACCTGCTGCGTGACCTCGAACGCCAGGTCCATGATGGACCTCGGGAATGTCCGGATTTGGGCGCCGTTTGCGGTCAATTGGGCCAGCGCGGCCGCGTTGCGGGCGTCATAGCGGGCGATGGTGGCGGCGTGTGCGGCCTGGGCAGCGGCGTCGACCACGGCCTGGTAGTTCTTGGGGAGCGCGTTCCAGGCCTCGTCATTGATATAGAGCGACAGCTGCTCGCCGGGCGCCCACCAGCCGGGTGCGTAGTAATACTTAGCAACCTTATTAAGGCCAAGCTTGTCGTCATCGTAAGGACCCGCGCCGGCCACCGCCTGCAGACCGTCCTTCTCGAAGGCTTCCGCCAGCTTGGCCAGGTCGGCCTGCTGCGGGGCCACGCCCAGCTTGGCCAGCACGTCTGCGGCCAGGCCGCCGACGCGCATTTTCAAGTCCTTGAGGTCGCCCGCGCGCTTGATTTCCTTGGTGTACCAACCACCCATCTGGGCGCCGGTATTGCCCAGCGGAAAGTTGATGATTTTTTCGGGCTTGAAGAGTTCGCGGGTCAGCCGCAGGCCACCGCCCTCGTTCATCCAGGCATTCATCTGCCTGGCGTTCAGCCCGAAGGGCACGGCGGCGTCGAAGCAGAAGACGGGGTTCTTGGCGTAGTAGGCGCGGGACGACGCGTGACCGCACTCCACCTTCTTGGTGGATACCGCTTCCATCAGGTCCGCGGCGGGCACGATCTCGCCTTCGGGAAAGTGGCGGATGTTGAATTTGCCGCCAGTGGCTTCCGAGACGAACTTGCAGAAGCTTTCGCCGGCGCCGATGCGCAGATCCAGGATGCTGGGGAAGCCGGACGACAGGCGCCAGCTCAATGACGGCATGTCCTGCGCGAACGCGGGCGCGCTGACGGCGGCTCCGGTAGCGACGGCGCCGAGACCGGCGTGCTTCAAGAACGAACGTCGTTGCATCTCTTTGCTCCTTTACAGCAACACCTGGGACATCAAGCGATACCCGGCGGATATTACACGCTGATATCGGCCTGCCTGGCCACACTATCAGGTAAGGGATTGCAAAGACCGGAACGACTGCGGGGATCTCAAGGCAGCCGCGGCGCATGGCGC
>NZ_JCBAMT010000086.1:0-29597 GCF_059760445.1 Achromobacter sp. D7-1
AATCGGCGGGCCCCGCAAAACTCGCAACCGACCACGGCTCTAGCAGCGCATCAAACCGAAACGCGGGTAGCACGGCGGCGCGGGCGGCATGGCGGCGAGCAACCTCGATGCGCCCGAGGGAATCTGAAGGAACCGCCGAAGGCGGTGACGAAGATGACGAAGGGGCAGTCCGGAGCGAAGGCTCCGGACCGCAATCGTGGGCGCTCGCCGCCATGCCGCCCGCGCCGCCGTGCGGCCTACGAAGCTTCGCTCATACGCACAAACGAACAACCCACGAGGCTCCACTAAAAAGCCCCCCAAGAACCTACAGCAACTTCCCAGGATTCATAATCCCCGCAGGATCAAGAACAGCCTTTATCTCCCGCATCAACCGCAACTCCAGTGCATCCTTGCTATGCAAGAAATGATCCCGCTTCAACTGCCCAATCCCATGCTCAGCAGAAATGCTCCCGCCATAGCGATTGACCTCGTCCAGCACCGCATCCGTGATCGCCGCCCCATGCACCGCCACCCAGTCGCGGTCCGCGCCGGCGGGGCGTGACAGGTTGTAGTGCAGGTTGCCGTCGCCGAAGTGGCCGAAGATGAAGGGGCGGATGTCCGGGTACAGCGCGCGCACGCGGGCTTCGGCGGATTCCATGAAGTCGGGGATACGCTCGATCGGCAGCGACACGTCGTGCTTCAGGTGCGGGCCGTCGGCGCGCTGGGCTTCGGAGATTTCCTCGCGCAGCTTCCACAGCGCCTGCAATTGCGCCAGCGATGCGGAAACGGCCGCGTCCAGACACAAACCGCGTTCCAGCGCCGTGCCGATCACGTTTTCCACCAGGCCGTTCAGCGCGGCCTCATCGGCGGTGTCCGCCAATTCCACCAGCACGTAGGCCGGATAGCGCTGACCGAACGGTTCCTGCACGCCCGCGGCGTGTGCCAGCACCAGGTCGAGGCAATCGCCCGAAAAGTATTCGAACGCTTGCAAGCGCGCGCCGCACTGTTCGAACAGGATCTCGAACAGCTGCAAGGCCTGCGCCGGCGATTCGACGGCGGCAAGCACCACCGAGCGCACGTCGGTGCGCGGGAACAAGCGCAAGGCGACGGCGGTGATGACGCCCAGCGTGCCTTCGGAGCCGATCAGCAATTGCTTGAGGTCGTAGCCGGTGTTGTCCTTGCGCAGCGTGCGCAGGCCATGAAAGATTTCGCCCGTGGGCAGCACGGCTTCCAGGCCCAACACCAGTTCGCGCGCCATGCCGTAGCGCACCACGTTCACGCCGCCGGCGTTGGTGGCCACGTTGCCGCCGATCTGGCTGGAGTCTTCCGCCGCCAGGCTCAGTGACAGCAGGCGGCCGGCATCCTGCGCGGCACGGCGCAGATTGCCCAGAATGGCGCCGGCCTCGGCCACCATGGTGTTGGCGATGGTATCGATCGAACGCACCGCGTTCATGCGATCCAGGCTCAGCACCACGTTGCCCGCGCCGCCGTCCGGCGTGGCGCCGCCGCACAGGCCGGTGTTGCCGCCACGCGGCACCACCGGCACGCCCGCCTCCTGGCATAGCGCCAGGCAGGTGGCGACCTCGGCGGTCGTACGCGGGCGCACCACGGCCTGCGCGCGGCCCTTGTACAGGCCGCGCCAATCGGACAGCCAGGGCGCGATGTCGGCCTCGGCGGTGATGACGGTGTCGGGGCCCAGGGCCTGGACCAGGCGTTGCGGAAAGTCGGATGCGCTCATGATGTCTGCCTTGCGGCGGGAGGGAGTAGATCGAGTTGCAGGCGGCTGGCCGCCTGTTGCAGATGGCGGGCGGCGGCGTGCCGCGCCCGTTCGGGATCGCGCGCGCGGATGGCATCGAAAACGGCCACGTGTTCCTGGTGCACGGCGGCCGTCAGGCCGGCCTGCAGGCGGCTGTTGCTGCGCGCGGTGCTGACGGCCAACCTGAGCTGCAAGTTCAGGTACTGCAGCAGATCCTGATAGCAGCTGTTGTGGGTGGCGGCGGCAATGGCGCGATGGAAGGCGATGTCATGCTCCACGCCCCGCTCCGGATCTTCCAGATGCGACTCCAGGTCGGCCAGGGCGCGCGCCATGGCGGCCAGGTCGGCGTCGTCGCGCCGCAACGCGGCCAGGGCTGCCGCGCCGCCTTCCAGTTCCATGCGCAATTCGTACACGCCGGCCAATTGCTGGCGGTCCACCGCGATTCCTACGGACAGCTGGAAGCCCTGCGCACCGGTGCGCGACAGCACGGTGCTGCCGGAGCCCTGCCGGCTCTGGATCAGGCCTTGGGCGCGCAGGCGTTCGGTGGCCTCGCGGATGACCGCGGCGCTGACGCCGTATTGCTCGGCCAGCACGCGGCCCGCCGGCAGCTTGGCGCCCACGGGGTAGGCGCCCCCGGCGATGTCGGCGGCGATCTGGCGGGCGACCTGTTCGGTCAGGGTGAGGCTCTTGGTCAGCATCGGGACATTATAGGCACACTTCTCAGGTTATCTGATAACTTTTGAGAAGCAAACCGCATGGATCGAGGTTCAGGTTTCGTGGACCGCCGCGGGCAGCGTACTCAGGCGACGGCGGGTTCGCCGTCCGGCACGGTCGTCTCGGTCTCTTCGGCCCCAGCCACGGCGCAGCAGCGGCCGCCTTGCGCCTTGGCGCGGTAGAGGGCGGCGTCGGCGGAATGCAGGGCCGTTTCCGGGTCGCGGTTGGCGCCGGACACGATGGAAATGCCGATGGACAGGCCCACGCTGACTCGCGTGCCATCCGCCAGCGTGATCGGCTGGGAAGCATCCTGCAGCAGATGTTCGCCCAGTTTCAACGCGGCCGTGGCATCGATGCCGGTCACCAGCACGATGAACTCGTCGCCGCCGATGCGCGCGGCCACGTCGTCCACTCGCAGCATGGACCGCATACGCTGGGCGATGGTCATCAGCACCTGATCGCCCGCGGCATGGCCGTAGGTGTCGTTGATGAGTTTGAAGTCGTCCATGTCCATGTACAGCAGCGCTGCGGAGCTGTCCTGGCCGCGTGCGCTGGTGCAGACGCGCTCCAGCGCGGCCTGCAGGCCGGCGCGGTTGGCCAGTCCGGTCAGCGCGTCCTGGCTGGCGCGGCGCTCGCTGTCGCGCTCGGCCAGCATGGTGGACACCAGGATGCGGTTGAGCCGGTGCGAGGCGACGCTCATGCTGACCAGGTAGAACGGGATCTGGATGAAGACGATGGCCGTGACGTATTCACCAGTGAAGGCCGCGCCCAGGCACATCGGCCCCAGGCTCAGGAAGATCATGGCGCCCACCAGCCGCGGCGCGCCGTAGTTCCGGAAGCAGATGCCGCCGGCCATGGCCCCGCAGGACACGCCGGCCAGGGTGGCGGCCAGCCAGTCGCCGTTGATGAAGGTGACGAAAACGCCATAACCCACGCTGAACGCCCACAGCAGCGCCAGCAGAATGTAGATGTCGGTATGGGTGTTGCCGCCCTTGGGCGCTGCGCGCAGGGCGGATCGCAGTATCAGGACGCGGACCAACGCCAGCACCACCTCCATCCCCAGCCAGGACAGGTACAGCGGCTCGGGGCGGCGCCAGGCCACGACGCCGGAAATCATGAGGGTGTTGATGACCCCGCCGGCAAAGATGGGGAGCGTGCCGAACAGGCTGGCGATCAGGGCCGAGCGGATGTCCGCAGGGGTATCGTGCCCGGAATGCGTCAACCAACGCGTCAGGCGCCATTTGGGCAAGCTGAACTTAAGTGCTGTATCCACGCGGTAACGTCCCTGGCCATCCACCCGATTTCGGGTAGGCTGGCTGGCGTTATAGCAGGTATTTCAAGCCTTTAATATTGTCCGCGGGGCCAATTCGGGCCGTGGGATCAGTGCCCGCGATGCCCGCAGACGGCGCATTCGGGGTCGCGCTGGACGTTGACGCTGCGCCATTGCATGGTGCGCACGTCCAGCCACAACAGGCGGCCGGACAGGCTTTCGCCCACGCCGGACAACAGCTTGAGGGCCTCGGCGGCCTGCATGCTGCCGATGATGCCGACGACCGGCGCGAACACGCCCATCGTGGCGCAATTGGCTTGCTCGACGTCATCGCCTTCCGGGAACAGGCAGTGGTAACAGGGCGCGTTGTCGTCGCGCAGATCGTAGACGCTGACCTGGCCGTCGAAGCGGATCGCGGCGCCGGATACCAGCGGCTTGCGGTGTTGCACGCAGGCGCGGTTGATGGCGTGGCGGGTGGCGAAATTGTCGGTGCAGTCCAACACCAGGTCCGCCTGCGCAACGGCGTCGGACAGGGCCTGGCCTTCCAGCCGCTCGACGCGGGCATGGACCCGGGTCTGCGGATTGAAGGCCGCCAGCATGTCGCGTCCGGACTCGGCCTTGTGGCGGCCGACGCTGGCGGTGGTGTGCAGGATCTGGCGTTGGAGGTTGCTCAGCTCGACGACGTCGTCGTCGGCCAGGGTGATGTCGCCCACGCCGGCGGTGGCCAGGTAGAGCGCGGCGGGGGAACCCAGTCCACCCGCCCCCACGATGAGCACACGCGCCGCCAGCAGTTTTTCCTGCCCTTCTATTCCCAGCTCGTCGAGCAGGATGTGGCGGGCGTAGCGCAGCAGTTGCTCGTCGTTCATTTGTCCTTGTTGGGCTCGACTCCGGTCGGCGTGATCTTCATGCGCTGGGGCGTGCCGCCGCCGGCCTTGGCGTCGGCCTTGGCCTGGGCGCGGGCCGAACCCTTCTGCACCGGCTTGCCGGCCAGCACGTTCAAGGCCTGTTGCAGCTGGAAGTCGTCCTTGCCGCCAAATTCGAACACCTTGGTCGGCACGTCGGCGTTGTCGTCGCCGCCGCTGGACTTCACTTCGTTGGCGGTCTGCTGGTTGGACAGGTGACGCTGCAGATCGGCTTCGCGCGGCAGGCGGAACAGGTCGCCTTCGGCCGTGTCGGCAACGACGTAGTCGGGTTCGATGCCGGTGGCCTGGATGGAGCGGCCGCTGGGCGTGAAGTAGCGCGAGGTGGTGAGCTTGACCGCGGTGGTTTCGGACAGCGGCAGGATCACCTGCACCGAGCCCTTGCCGAAGGTGCGGTTGCCCAGGACCTTGGCGCGCTTGTGGTCCTGCAGCGCGCCGGCCACGATCTCGGAGGCCGAGGCGGAGCCCACGTTCACCAGCACCACCATCGGCACCGTCTTGGTCCAGGCCGGCAGGCCGGCCAGGTAGTTGCTTTCGCCGCGGGCGTATTCCGACGGCGTGGCCAGGTACTTGTGGCGGGCGTCGGGGGTGCGGCCGTCGGTGGTGACGACAACCGAGTCGGGCGGCAGGAAGGCGCCGGACACGCCGATGGCGCTGGTCAGCAGGCCACCCGGGTCATTGCGCAGGTCCAGCACCAGGCCCTTGGGGGCTTCCTTGGCGCCGAGGTCCTTCAGTTGCTTGGCCAGGTCGGCGCCGGTCTTTTCCTGGAATTGGGCGACGCGGACGTAGCCGATGCCGTCGTCCAGCATCTTGCTGCGCACGCTGCGCACCTTGATGATGTCGCGCACGATCTTCAGCACGATGGGCTGCGGGCGGTCGGCGCGCATGATGGTCAGCGTGATCGGCGACTTGGGCGCGCCGCGCATCAGCTTGACGGCGTCGTTGAGCGTCATGCCCTTGGTGGGCGTGTCGTCGATCTTGATGATGAGGTCGCCGGCCATCACGCCAGCGCGGGCGGCGGGCGTGTCTTCGATCGGGGAGATGACCTTGACGAAGCCGTCTTCCGCGCCGACCTCGATGCCCAGGCCGCCGAATTCGCCTTGCGTGGCCGTCTGCATTTCGCGGAAGGCGTCGGCGTCCAGGTAGGCGGAGTGCGGATCCAGGTTCGACACCATGCCGGAGATGGCGTTGTCGATCAGGGTCTTGTCGTCGACGGCTTCGACGTAGTTGTTCTTGATGGCGGCGAACACGTTGCTCAGTTGCCTGAGCTCGTCCAACGGCAGGGGACTGCCGCGCTGGGCGACCGCGGTCACGCCTACGCTGAGCAAAACACCAGCCACCGCACCGATGGCAATCAGACCGAAACCGCGAAACTTACGAGTGCCCATGCACACTTCCCGAATTTTGTTTTCGCCGATGGGGTTTGGTAATTACCAACGACATCAATCTACTGCGCCAGCCATTGTGCCGGATCCACAGGAGCGCCACGATGGCGAATTTCAAAGTATAGGCCGGATTCCACTTGGCCGCCGGTTGCCCCTACCGTAGCAATAGTATCGCCACCCGTCACCGAATCACCCACCCGTTTGAGCAGACTTTGGTTGTAAGCATAGACGGTCAGGTATTGCTGCCCATGATCCACAATGATGAGGTTGCCAAAACCGCGCAGCCAATCGGCGTAGACCACCGTGCCGGGGGCCACCACCTTGACCGGCGTGCCTTCGGGCGCGCGCAGCACTACGCCGCGCCAGACGCCGCCATCCGGACGGTCGACTCCGAAGCGGCCCTGCACCTGGCCGCGCACCGGCATGGACAGCCCGTGGCGCAGGCCGTTGCCGCCACCAACCGGCGCGGCGCGCGCGGTCTGGGTCTGCTGGGCGGGCTCGCTACGGCTTGGAGTGGGTTTTTCCTCTGGAGGTTCCGCCTTCTTGGACGGTTCCGCGGGTTTGGTTTGGGGTGGCGGCTCGGGCGTGGTCAGGCGGGACTGTCTCTGCTCAGCCGGGCGCAGGCCGGCGGCGTCCGGATCGGCCACGGCCACCGGACCGCGATTCTGGCGCGAGGCGGCTTCGACCTGCTCACGTGCCTGGGCGGCATCGCGAGCGTCACGGGCGTCGCGCTCACGCTTGGCATTGTCGGCGGCCTGCTTGGCGTTGTCGGCGGCGAGCTTGCGGTCGGCTTCGGCCTTCTTCCGGGCGTCCTCGGCGGCACGGCGTTCGGCGTCAGCGCGCTTTTTGGCTTCCTCGGCGGCCCGGCGGGCTTCTTCCGCGCGGCGCACTTCCTCGGCCCGCTTGCGCGCTTCCTCGGCCTTTCGGGCGTCCTCGATCTGCTTGGCGATGGCCGCGTCCAGATCGGTGATGAGCCGCGACAGGCGCTGGTCGTCGCGTCCCAGTTTGTTGGCTTCGGCGCGCTGGGCGGCGATCTGCCCCTCCAGCTGCGCCAGCAGCGTGGCGCGCTCTTTCTGCTGACCGACCAGCGCGGTCTTCTGCTCGGAGGTTTCGGCCACGACTTTTTCGATTTCGGCCCGGCGGGCGTCGGCGCGCCCCTGCAAGGCGGCCAGGCGCTCGATGTCCTCGCGCAGGGCCTGCACCGCGCTGGCGCGGGCCTGCGAGACGTAATCCAGATAGCCCAGGTTACGCCCCAGCACCTGGGGATCGTCGCCGGACAGCAGGGCCGTCCAGGGCGACAAGCCGCTGGTGTATTGGGTGCGGAGCTGTTCAGCCAGTTCGGTGCGGCGCTTGGCCAGCACCACCTGCTGCGTGCCGATCTGCTTTTCCAGGCCGGTCAGGTCGGTCTGCGCCTGGCGGTTGGCCTCGGCCAGTTCCCGCAGGCGCAGGTTGATCTTGGAAATGGCCGACTCGGACTGCTTGAGCGCGTCGGCCGCTTCCTTGCGGGCAGCCTCGCGGTCATCAATGTCCTTTTGCAGGTTCTCGATGCGGTCGCGCAAGGCGGCCTGCTGCTTTTCCGCGTCGGACTGGCGGCCGGCAAGGTCGTTGGGCGCGGCGCGAGCCGACAACGCCCCACCGGTCAGCATGACCGCCAACAACAACCCTGCCGCGCGACGCATAGAAATATCAGTCCTTCTTAGCCTTGCCCTGGGCTGCCACCGCAGCCATGGCCGCCTCGATCTCGGCGGCATCGCCCAGATAATAGTGGCGGATCGGGCGCAGGTCATCATCCAATTCGTAGACCAGCGGTTGGCCGGTAGGAATGTTCAGGTTGACGATGTCCTCGTCCGAGACGTTGTCCAGGTGCTTGATCAGGGCGCGCAGGCTGTTGCCGTGGGCGGCGATCAGGACATTGCGGCCGGCGCGGATGGCCGGGGCAATGGATTCGTTCCAGAACGGCAGCACGCGCTCCACCGTGTCCTTCAGGCATTCGGTGGCGGGCAACTGGTCAGCCGGCACCTTGGCATAGCGCTTGTCGAAACGGGGATGGCGTTCGTCGTCCAGGGGCAGCGGTTCCGGGGCGATGGCGTAGGCGCGGCGCCAGATCAGCACCTGCTCGTCGCCGTACTTGGCGGCGGTTTCAGCCTTGTTCAAGCCTTGCAGCGCACCGTAGTGGCGTTCGTTCAGGCGCCAGGTCACGCCAACCGGGGTGTACATGGCGTCCATGGCGTCCAGGGCGATCCACAGGGTGCGGATGGCGCGCTTGAGCAGCGAGGAGTAGGCCAGGTCGAAGGTAAAACCTTCTTTCTTGAGCAGTTCGCCGGCCTTGCGGGCCTGTTCGCGGCCGGTCTCGGTGAGGTCGACGTCGGTCCAGCCGGTGAAGCGGTTTTCCAGATTCCACTGGCTTTCGCCGTGGCGCATCAGAACGAGTTTGTGCATGATTTGGGACGCTTGTAACGCGGGTTAAAGTGAAGGAATGCGCTCATTTTATAATTGAGCGATTTTGCCCTTGATTTTGCCCCGGCGCACCCGCCCATTTCCGCGGCGCGGCGCTTCAGGGTTTGCCTATACCAGGCTAGTCGCCGCACTTCAGGATGCCCCGTGGACCTTTTGCAATTCTTGATCGATAAAAACAACGTCTTCATCGTCGCCGTTGCCGTGATCTCCGGCATCATGCTGGCCATCCCTGCCCTGCGCAAGGGCCGCACCGGTTCGGCCGTGAGCACGACCGAGGCCATCCAGATGGTCAACCAGCGCCAGGCCGTCTGGGTCGACGTGCGCCCCGCCGAGCAGTTCCAGGCCGGCCACATCGCCCAGGCACGCAACGTGCCGGCAGCCGACATCGAACAGAAGGCCGCCTCCCTGCCCAAGAACAAGCCGCTGGTCGTGGTTTGCGACAATGGCCGCGATTCGGCCCGCGCCGCCGCCAAGCTGCGCGCCCAGGGTTTCGCCGACGTCGTGCCGCTGGATGGCGGCATGCGCGCCTGGTCGGCCGCCAGCCTGCCGGTGACCCAGAAGGGTTGAAGCCTGGGGCCGCGCCCCCATCTAGCTATTCTTGTACCCCCAGGAGCGCCTATGAACAAAGTCGTCATGTACAGCAAGGACTATTGTCCCTATTGCGCCCGCGCCAAGGCCTTGCTCGAGCAGCGCGGCGTGACCGACCTGGAAATCATCCAGATCGACCGGGATCCGTCCCAGCGCGAGGTCATGATCGAACGCACCGGCCGGCGCACCGTCCCGCAGATCTTCATCGGCGATACCCATGTCGGCGGTTGCGACGACCTGATGGCCCTGGACCGCTCGGGTGGCCTCGCCCCCATGCTGTCCAACTAATCGCCCCCCCTTTTGCCCCTCCCACCAACGGAAACACTCATGGCTGATCAAGACCAAAACACCCAGCAAGAAGGCGGCAACGACGCGCCCTCGTTCAATCTGCAGCGCGTCTACCTGAAAGACCTTTCGCTGGAAATGCCGAATGCGCCCCACGTTTTCCTGGAGCAGGAAGCGCCCCAGGTCGAGGTGAGCATCACCGTGGGCGGCCAGCGCCTGGCTGAAACCGTGTTCGAAACCACGGTCACCGTCACGGTCACCACCCGCATCAATGAAAAGGTCGTGTACCTGGTCGAAGGCACGCAAGCCGGCATCTTCGAAGCCGCCAACATCCCCGAAGAGCAGCTCGATCCGCTGCTGGGCATCGTCTGCCCGACCATGCTGTACCCCTACCTGCGCGCCAACATCGCCGATGCCATCACCCGCACCTCGATGCCGCCGCTGCACCTGACCGAAGTGAACTTCCAGGCCCTGTACGAACAGCGCCTGGCCGAGCTGCAACAGCAGCAAGGCGCCGCCAACGGCAACGGCAGCGACTCGGGCATCATCCTGCCCCCCGGCGCGACCCGCCAGTAAAGCAAGCCGCGGCGTCCCCCCATGAACAATCCCGTTGTGCCACGCCTGCGCGTCGCCGTCCTGGGTGCGGGAAGTTGGGGCACCGCGCTGGCGGCGGCCGCCAGCCGCCGTCACGCCACCGTACTCTGGGCGCGCGATGCCGCGCAGGCGGTCGACATGGCCGCCTCGCACGAAAACGCGCGCTACCTGCCTGGCATCCCGCTGCCCAAGGCACTGAACATATCCTCCGATCTCGACGCCACGCTGCGCAGCCTGCAAGAAGACGGCGCGCGCCGCCTGATCGTGCTGGGCGTGCCCGTGGCCGGCCTGACCGCCATCTGCGGCGAGCTGTCCCGCCGGCTGCCCGCGCTGGGATTGCAGGACACCCCCATCGTCTGGACCTGCAAGGGTTTTGAAGCCGACACGGCCAGGCTGCCCCACGAAATCATGCGCGAGGCCCTGCCTGGCGCGACCGGCGGCGCCTTGTCGGGTCCCTCGTTCGCGCGCGAAGTCGCGCAGGGCCTGCCGGTGGCGCTGACCGTGGCCAGCGACAATCCCGCCTTGCGCGAGGCCACCACCGCCGCCTTCCATGGCGCGGCGCTGCGCGTCTATGCCAGCACCGACCTGGTCGGCGTGGAAGTGGGCGGCGCGCTCAAGAATGTGATCGCCGTCGCCTGCGGCATCGGCGACGGCCTGGCCCTGGGCACCAATGCCCGCGCCGCGCTGATCACCCGCGGCCTGGCCGAGATGACCCGCTTCGGCGTGGCGCTGGGCGCGCAGGCCGAGACCTTCGCCGGGCTGACCGGCCTGGGTGACTTGGTGCTGACCGCCACCGGCGAGCTGTCGCGCAACCGCCGCGTGGGCCTGGAGATCGGCTCCGGCCGCAAGCTGGCCGACATCCTGGCCAGCGGTATCACGGCCGAAGGCGTGCGCTGCGCGCGCGCCGCGCTGGACCGCGCCCGCGCCATCGGGGTCGAACTGCCGATCACCGAGGCCGTCTGCGCCGTACTGTTCGAGGGCGTGGCCCCCATGACCGCTGTGTCCGCCCTGCTGGCGCGCGACGCCCGCTATGAAAGCGTGGCGGGCAGCCAGCCGGAATCGGCGCCGGACAACCGGCCCCACTGACCCGCTCAATAACAAACACAACGCACAACCCCGAGGAGACATCCTTCATGACGCAAACCCGCAAGTTCCGGGTCGGCCCGCTGCTACGCGGCCTGTGCCTGAGCCTGGCCGCCGTCCTGCCGGCCGCCGCCCACGCCGACTGGCCCGACCGCCCGATCCATATGGTCGTGCCCTTCCCGCCCGGCTCGTCGCCCGACATCCTGGCGCGTACGATCTCGGAGCCGCTGTCCCAGGCGCTGGGCCAGCCCATCGTGATCGACAACAAGCCGGGCGCGGGCGGCAATATCGGCACCCGCATCGTGTCGCAAGCCAAGCCGGACGGCTACACGCTGCTCTACACGATCAACGGCCCGCTGGTCACCGCGCCCACGCTGTACAAGAAGACGCTGGGCTACGACCCGCTGCGCGACCTGCAGCCGGTGTCGCTGGTGGGCACCAGCCCCAACGTGCTGGTCGTGCCCAGCAGCCTGAAGGTGGACAACGTCAAGGATTTCGTCGCGCTGGTGAAGGGCCGCGGCAATTCGCTGAACTATGGTTCTGTCGGCCCCGGCAGCTCGGCCCATCTGGCAATGGAAATGTTCAAGGAAAGCGCAGGCGTCGACCTGGCGCATATCCCCTATTCCGGCTTCCCGCAGGTCATTTCGGCCATCATCGGCGGCGACGTCCAGGCCGGCTTCATGGTGCCCGCCATCGCCGTGCCCCAGGCGCGCGACGGCAAGGTGAAGCTGCTGGCCGTGACCAGCCTGCAGCCCAGCGAGGCATTGCCCGGCGTGCCGACGATGGCGTCGCAGGGCTATCCGGATTTCGAAGCCATTTCCTGGAACGCCGTGCTGGTCCCGGCCGGCACGCCCACGCCCATCGTCGAGCGCCTCAACAGCGAACTCGCGCGCATCATCGGCAGCGATGCGGTACGCAAGCAGCTGGCGCTGCAATATTTCACGCCCGCGCCGTCCACGCCCGAAGCCCTGACCACCCGCATCAAGAACGAAAAAGCGCGCTGGGATCAGGTGATCGAGAAGCTGAATCTGTCGCTGGACTGATTGCAGGACCGCTAATGGGTCAAGCGCGATAGATGGCGGGGCTTTTGCCCCGCTTTTTTCGCGCCACTCTCGTCACACTCCCCCTTCATACCCCTGCTGCCGCCAGGCCTCGAACACCGTCACCGCGACGGCATTGGACAGGTTCAGGCTGCGCTGGCCAGCGCGCATCGGCAGCCGCAGGCGCTGCTGGGGCGGGAACATCGCCTGATGTTCCTCCGACAAGCCCGCGGTTTCGCGGCCGAACACGAACACATCGCCCGGCTTGAAGCCGATATCCGCCACGCTGCGCTGCGCGTGCGTGGTCAACGCGTAGATGCTGGAGGGCGCGGCGCCGGTGTCGGCCAGCGCTTCCTGCAAGGTGTCGTGCACGCGCACCGGCTGCCATTCGTGGTAGTCCAGGCCGGCGCGGCGCATCCGGGCGTCATCGAGTTCGAAGCCCAAGGGGCGGACCAAGTGCAATTGCGCGCCGGTATTGGCGCACAGACGAATAGCGTTGCCGGTATTGGGAGGAATTTCGGGACAGACGAGGATGACGTGGAACATGGCGCTGGGAGCTCGAAACGGCTTGCGGCTGGAAGATCGCCGCACACCTGGAATTGTCGCCGATTTGCCTGCGGCCAGACTCAGGGTGTGCGCGCTGCGACCAGCACTGTGACACTCGCCGCCCCCGCGGCCACCAAGGCGGCAGCAGCGGCATTGGCCGTGCTGCCCGTGGTCATGACGTCGTCAACCACGACGAGGTGCCGTCCGCGCACCTCACCCGCGCAATAAAACAGGTTTTGCGCGCCGAGCCGGCGGGCGCGGCGGCCCTGCGCGGTCTGCCTGGAGGTCTCGCGGCGCCGCCGCAGCAAGCCGCGCGCCAGAGGCAGTCCGAGTTCGGCCGCCAGGCTGCGGGCGATCTCGGCCGCCGGGTTCATGCCGCGCTGGCGCAGCGAGGCGCGGCTGGCCGGAATGGCCACCAGCAAGGCGCCATCAGCCAAGGGGCCGTCACGGCCCACGGCGGCCGCGATCAGCCGGGCCAGCACCGGCGCCATGCTGAGCCGCAGCCGGGTCTTCAACATCAGGATCAGGGTATCGGCGGGCGGCGCGTAGTCGAACGCGGCGACCGTGCGCGAGAAAGCCCGGGGGGTGCCCAGGCAACTGGCGCAGTGCGGCGCGCCCGGGCGCAGGCGCAACGCGCAACGGGGGCAGCGCGACAAGGCTTGCTGGCGCGCGATGGAAGGAGCGCCGAGGGTTGCGCCGCGGATGGCCGCCCCGCAGATGGCCGCCCCACGGATGGCCGCCCCGCGGATGGCCGCCCCGCGGATGGCCGCCCCGCGGATGGCCGCCCCGCGGATGTCTGCATCGCGTATGTCGGTTTCGTGGATGCCAGGTTCCCTATCGGTCTCGCAGATATCGGCTTCGCATCCCGCGCAGAGCCGCGCCCCCGCCACCCGGGCGCCGCACAGGGGACACTCGCAGCCGACCCGCGACAGCAGCCACCGCCCCATGGCCCGTAGGGACAATCGGAAGCCGCGGCCCGGATGCGCAATAATGGATGCCATCCCTCATGAAACCATGATCCGCCCGCGGTGTAGACGCGGGCGCGACCGAAATGTCCCTGCCAGAATCCGCAACGCTCCCCTCCCTGCCCATCGTCAGCGCCGACGTGCCCCGGCAATTCGCCCGCCGCGGCGACCTGGCCGAGGCTCAGTTCCTGTACGGGGAAATCGCCCGCCGCATGCTGGGGCGCCTGCAATATATCCGGGTCCAACCCCAGGCCATGCTGGACGCTGGCTGCGGCGCGGGCGACAACCTGCCGCTGCTGCGCGAACGCTACCCCGACGCCGCCTATACCGGCCTGGACAACTGCGAGCCGCTGCTGGAGCAGGCGCGCAAGCGCCACGCGCCCGCCGGCCTGTCCGCCTGGATCGGCAAGCTGGCGCGCCGCGGCCCGGCCGCCCCGGCCTTCGTCAACGCCGACCTGGCGGCGACCGGCCTGGCGCCCGAATCGCTGGAAGTGGTGTGGTCCAACCTGGCCATGCACTGGCACCGAGCCCCGCACGCCGTGCTGGCGGAATGGCGGCGCATCCTGAAGGTGGGCGGGCTGGCGATGTTTTCCTGTCTGGGGCCGGCCACGCTGCGCGAGCTGCGCCAGGCCCTGGACGACGCGGGGCTGCGTACCGCCACGCCGTCCTTCGTGGACATGCACGATTTCGGCGATCTGCTGGTGGAAAACGGCTTCGCCGATCCGGTCATGGACCAGGAGATCCTGACCCTGACCTACCGCAGCCCCGAAAAACTGCTGCAGGACGTGCGCGCGCTGGGCGGCAACCCCGCCGAAGGCCGGCGCGGCGGGCTGGTGGGCCGGGATTGGCGCGACCGCCTCTGCGCCGCGCTGGAAGCGCAGCGCCGGCCCGACGGCCTGATCGTCTTGAGCATCGAAGTTGCCTACGGCCACGCCTGGCGCGCCGCCGCACATCGCACCACGGCGGGCGAAACCCGGCTGTCGATCAGCGCGATCGGCGGCCGGCACCACACGCCTTGAGATTAGGCTCGGCGGAGTTTGCCCGCCCGGCGGCCGGCTGGTAATTGGCCGGCGCTACATCGAGCGCCGGCCAACCGGCTCAGTGCAAACGTTCCGGCAATGGCACGCTGACCCCGGGCTCGGAAGCCGGCAAGGCCGACATAGGCTCGGAGGTGGCGCGGATGCGGCGCCTCAGGACTGCCGTGGGTTCCGCCGGTCCTACCCCGGGCGCGGCCACGCCGCGCCAAGCGTTCGACATGGCCTCCACCACCAGCGGCAGGTCGCGCAGGCGATGGAACTGGCTGCGCAGCCAGCGGGAATCGTTGCCGCTGCGCATGGATTCGTCGCGCAAGGCGGCGATCATGTCGCCCGTGCCCAGCTCTTCGGCCACCGGCATCAGGCGCTGGAACAGGTTGCGCAGATGGTCCATCAGCCGCAGGCGCTGGCCATCCGGCGTCACATAGCTGCCCTGCAGGCCAAAGCGGCAGGCCTGGAAGTGGTTGCTGCGATAGGACAGCCACGCGCCGTCGCCCGGATCGCCCTCGCGCATCAGCAGCACCGCCAGCGCCTGGGCGAAGGCCGCCAGCTGGCAAGCCCGCTCGACCGTCAGCGGCGTATCGCACACGCGGATCTCGACCGTGCCGAACTCCGGCTTGGGACGGATGTCCCAGTACAGGTCCTTGATGCTCTCCGCCAGGCCATAGGCGCGCAGCTGCGCCAGATGGGCCTCGAACTGGTACCAGTCCTTCACTTCGGGCGGCATGTGGCCGGCCAGCGGGAAGCTGTTGACCGCGTTCAGGCGCGAGCACGAGAACAGGGTATCCACGCCCTCGCAGTACGGCGAGGAGGCCGACAGCGCGATGAAATGCGGTACGTAGGGCGACAAGCGGCGCAACAGTTTGATGGAATCGTCGCCGCTTTTGACGCCCAGGTGGATGTGCTGGCCAAAGACCGTAAATTGACGCGCCAGGTAACCGTACATTTCGGCCAGGTACTGGAAGCGCGGGGTGTCCGAAATGGAGCGCTCCTGCCAGCGCATGAAGGGATGCGCGCCGCCGCCGGCGACCGACACGCCCACGGCGTCCGCCGCTTCGATCAGGGCGTCGCGCATTTCGCGCATCTCGGCCAAGAGACCCATGGGGTGCTCGTGCACCGAGGAATTCAGTTCGATCATGGACCGCGTGATTTCCGGTTTAACGCGGTCGGCGATGGGATGGTTGGCCATTTGGGCCAGCAGCTCGTCCGAGGCTGCGGTCAGGTCAAAACTGCGAGGGTCGATCAGTTGCAGCTCGAGCTCGATGCCCAGGGTGTTGGGGGCCGACGAAATGAACGGGATCTGTTCCATCTCGGACTCCTTTCTGAATGTTTGATGAGGGTGTGCGCCGTTCGACCTTGAAGCCCGGCAACATCCCGGGGGGCACTAGACGGCAGCTTGTGCACGCATGATAGCCGCTGTTTTGTGGCAAGAAGATGGAAAATCGTGACATTTATGTGCAACATCACGAAGCAATCGGTTTTTCCCTGTGAAGGAAAGTGAGCGAGCGCTCACGGCATAGAAACGGCGCGGGCTCCCGGCCCATGACGGCCGGATAGCGAGCCTGGAAGGGGCTTCCGGAAGGGGGTGGGACAACCCTTATACGGGTTATCCCTAGCCTATTTTCGCCAGAAAATAGGGGTGAACAGCACCAGCACCGTCAGCAGTTCCAGGCGCCCGATCAGCATCGCGAAGGTGCAGACCCAGATCTGGAAATCGGACAGAACGGCGAAGTTGCCCATGGGGCCAACCGGGCCCAGGCCGGGTCCGGTGTTGTTGACGCTGGCGAAAACGGCCGAGAAGGCCGTGATCGGGTCCAGACCGGACAGCAGCAGCAGGCTGGTGAACACGGCGATGGAGAGGCCGTAGAACAGCATGAAGGCCAAGACCGACGACATGGTGCGGGTCTCGACCGCCCGGCCGTTGATGCGCACCGGGCTGACCGCGTGCGGATGCAACATTGTGACCAGTTCGTTGCGTGCCTGCTTGACCAGCAGGATCGCGCGGATCATCTTGATGCCGCCGCCGGTCGACCCGGCGGAGGTGGCAAAGCCCGACAGCAGCAGCATGGTCAGCGGGGCGAACAGCGGCCACTGCGCGAAGTCGGTATTGGCGTAGCCCGTGGTGGTCGCCATGGAAATCGTGTTGAACATGCCATAGCGCAGCGCCTGCAGCGGATCGTCATAGACCCCCTTCAGGAACAGGAACACCGAAATGACCAGCCCGACTCCCAGTACCACCACCAGATAGGGAATCGCTTCCGGACAGCGCAGATAGGCGCGCCCGCTACGCTGGCGGAAGGCATTGAAGTGGGTGGCGAAGTTGATGCCGGCGATCAGCATGAACACCATCGCCACCATTTCCACGGCCACGGAATCGAAGTGGGCAAAGCCGTCGTCCCAGGTCGAAAAGCCGCCCAGGCCCATGGTGGTGGCCATGTGGCACCAGGCCTCGAACCACGACAGCCCGACCGCCCGGTAGGCCAGGAAGCACAGGATGGAGAACACGAAATAGACCGCGTACAGCGCCTTGGCGGTGCTGGCGATGCGCGGCGTGAGCCGCTCGTCCTTCATCGGCCCGGGCGTTTCGGCCCGCACCACCTGATGCCCGCCCACCCCGAGCAAGGGCAGGATGGCCACGGCCAGCACCAGGATGCCCATGCCGCCGATCCAGATCAGCGTGGCGCGCCACAGATTGATCGACGCGGGCAGCGTGTCCAGGTTGGTCAGGACCGTGGCGCCGGTGGTGGTCAGGCCCGACATGGCCTCGAAGTACGCCCCGGTAAACGACAACGGCAAGCCGGCGCCGTGGAAATAGAGCAGCAGCGGAATGGCCGCCAGCAGGGGCAGGCCCGCCCACACGGCCGACACCAGCACGAAGCCGTCGCGCGCGCGCAGTTCGCAGCGGGCGCGACGCGTCACCGCCGCCAGCCCCCCGCCTATGCCCACCGAGAGCAGGAACCCGTCCAGGAAGGCCTCGCGCGCCGCATCGCCGCCCACGTAGGCGACGGTCAGCGGGATCAGCATGGTGAGTGCGAACATCACCATCGTCAGGCCCAGGATGTAGAGGGTGCCCAGGACGCGCTTCATGGAGCTATCCGGCCGCGCGCGGCCCGCGCAAAAGGAAGGAGGCGGCGCCCATCAGAAGAAGGACGCCGAGACTTGGAACAGTTTTTCCACGCGCGGCATCTGCCGGCGCGAGGGCACGAAGACGATGACGTGGTCGTCGGATTCGATCACGGTATCGGCGTCCGGCAGGATGATCTCGTCTTCCCGCACCAGCGCGCCGATGCTGGCGCCCTTGGGCAGGCTGATCTGCCCGACCGAGCGGCCCACCACCTTGGAGGTGGAGCGGTCGCCGTGGGCGATGGCCTCCAGCGCTTCCGCCACGCCCTGGCGCAGCCGGTGCACGGCGGCCACGTCGCCGCGGCGCACGTGGCGCAGGAGTTCGCTCATGGTGGCCTGGGACGGCGACACGGCGATATCGATATGGCTGCCCTGCATCAGTTCGCCGTAGGCTTGCCGGTTGATCAGCGCGATCACCTTGCGCGCGCCCAGGCGTTTGGCCAGCAGCGAGGACATGATGTTGTCCTCGTCGTCGCTGGTCAGCGCCAGCCAGGTGTCCATGTCCTCGATGTTCTCGCGTTCCAGCAGCGCTTCGTCGGTGCCGCTGCCGTGCAGGACCAGCACGCTGTCGGGCAGCTGGGTCGCCAGGTACTCGCAGCGCTTCTGGTCGCGCTCGATGATGCGGACGCTGTATTTTTCCTCGGCCAGCTGGCGCGCCAGGCGCAGGCCGATGTTGCCGCCGCCCGCGATCATCACGCGGCGCACGGCGCGCTCGGCCTCGCGCAGCTGCCGCACCGCACGGCGCGCATCGCGTGAATCGACCACCAGCACCACCTCGTCGCCCGGGGCGATGACGGTGCCGCTGCCGGCGCGCAGCGGCCGGCCGCCGCGCAGCACGTCGATCACGCGCGCCTTCACGTCGGGCCAGACGTCTCGCAGCTTGTCGACGGGGGAATGGGCCATCGGGCTGCCGGCCCCGACCCGCACGGTCACGACACTGACCCGCCCTTCGGCGAACTCCACCACCTGCAGGGCCTCGGGGAATTCGATCAGGCTGTGCAGATAGGTGGTGACGCTGCGCTCAGGACTGATCAGCGCGTCGATGCAGAAGCCCTCTTCGCTCATGAGCTCCGGATGTTCGGCGAACTCGACCGAGCGGATGCGGGCGATGCGGCGGGGAATGTTGAACAGCTGGCGCGCGATCTTGCAGGCCACCATATTGGCCGAATCGGAGGCCGCACAGGCGATCAGCAGGTCGGTATCGGCGGCGCCGGCGGCCTCCAGCACCGATACCTGCGAGCCGTCGCCAAGGACGACGCGCAGGTCGAAGTGTTCTTGCAGGTATTGAAGCTGGACGGGATCCGAATCGATCACCGTGATGTCGTTCTCTTCGGACACCAGGTTCTCGGCCACGCTGGTGCCTACGCGACCAGCGCCCATGATCAGGATCTTCATGAGCTCCGCTTACGGGCGGACTCGATGCCCAATTGCTTGAGCTTGCGGTACAGGTGGGTGCGTTCCAGCCCGGTGCGTTCCGATACCCGGGTCATGCTGTGGCTTTCGCGGACCAGGTGGTATTCGAAATAGATGCGTTCGAATTCGTCGCGCGCCTCGCGCAGCGGCTGGTCCAGCGAAATGCTGCCGAGCTGGCCGTTGGACGTGACCGGGACTTCGTTGGCCGGCGCGGCGGCCAGGACCGGGGGATCCAGTTCGTCTTCCAGCGCCACGGCGGCGCTGGCCACGGTCGCATTCGACGCGGCAGGCGCCGGGTGCGGCGCGCGGCCGCGGGCCAGGCCGGCGGCGACGGTCTTCAGCAGGCGCTGCAGCGTGATCGGCTTTTCCAGGAAGTCCATGGCGCCGATGCGCGTGGCTTCAACCGCCGTGTCGATGGTGGCGTGGCCGCTCATCATGATCACGGGCATGTCCAGCAGGCCTTGCGAGCCCCATTCCTTGAGCAGGCTGACGCCGTCCGTGTCGGGCATCCATATGTCCAGCAACACCAGATCGGGGCGCATGCGCAAGCGTGCGGCGCGCGCTTGCGCCGCGTTTTCAGCCAGCTCGACCGTGTGTCCTTCGTCGTAAAGGATTTCCGACAAAAGCTCGCGTATACCGACTTCGTCGTCAACCACCAGAATTCTGGCCATAAAGCATCCACCTATTGCGTAGCCGCATTATCCTTTTCTTGCGCGGTCGCGTCTATTGTATCGGCCTCGGAAGCCAGCCGGGTCAACAAGATCGAGATCCGCGCGCCTCCTTCCTTGCGGTTGGCAAGGTCGATACGCCCACCGTGTTCTTCCACGATCTTGCGTACGATTGCCAATCCTAACCCAGTCCCGTGGGACTTGGTGGTTACGTAGGGCTCGAACGCGCGCTGCATGACCTGGGGCGGAAAGCCCGGCCCGGTATCGGCCACGGTAAACCTAAGGGCCTGCTGGTCCGCGCGGTCGGGCTGTTCGCTGCGCATGAGCTGCGTGGTCACGCTGACCCGCCCTTGCCCGCCCTGCTCGGCGATCGCATCGCGGGCATTGGACATCAGGTTGTGGATCACCTGGCGCAACTGGGTAGGGTCGCCTTCGATGGGAGGCAGGTCCGGCGCCAGGGTCACGTCCAGGTTCAGGGCCTTTTCAGCCAGGCGCGACGAGCCGCCTTCGGGCTCCCAGCCGTACAGCGACAGCACGTCCGCCACCAGGGCGTTGAAGTCGATGCGCTGCATCACCGCCGGCGGCGTGCGGGCGTATTCGCGGAAATCGTCCACCATCTGCTTAAGCGACGCCACCTGATTGACGATGGTGTTGGTGGAACGCTCGACGATCTGGGCCTCGGCGGGGGGCAGCTTGCCTTCCAGCTTCATGGCCAGACGTTCCGCCGACAGCTGGATCGGCGTCAGCGGATTCTTGATCTCGTGCGCCAGGCGGCGGGCGACCTCGCCCCAGGCCACGGTCCGGTTGGCCGAGATCACTTCGGTAATGTCGTCGAACACCACCAGATAGCCGTTGCCGCGCCCGTCCACGCGCAAATGCGTGCCGCGCGCCAGCAAGGTCAAGGGCTGCGCCCCTGCCGGCGCCTCGCCCTGGCCCGGGGCGATCTCGAATTGCTGCTGCCAGTGCTGGCGCTCGGAACCCACCGCGGCATGGGCGGAAAAGGCCTGCCGGACGATGTTGGCGAACTCCAGCATGCCGGCCACCGTTTCCAGCGGACGGCCGATCACCGAACGCAGATCCGCCCCAAGTATGGTCTGGGCGCCCTGGTTGACCGTGGTGACGCGGAACGACTCGTCGAACACCAGCACCCCGGACGACAGGTTCGACAGCACGCTTTCCAAATAGACATTGGAGCGTTCCAGCTGCTGCCGGTTGCTCTCGACCATGCGGCGGGCCTCGTCGAGCTGGCGCGTCATGGCGTTGAACGAACGCGTGAGCTGGCCGACTTCGTCGCGCTCCGGCGGTTCGGGCAGGGGCCGGTAATCGCCCACGCCCACGGCTTGCGTGCCGCCCGCCAGGCTGAGCAGCGGACGCACCAGCCGCTTGGACAGCGACAACGCCACGGCGATGGCGCCGAAGGCCGCCAGCAGCAGGGCCAGGGTCAGGGTGATGCCATACAGCTTGCGCAGGCCCAGCCGCGACAGCGCCAGTTCCTGGTAGTCGCGAAAGCCCTGCTGCACCAGATTGGCGTTGTGGGCGATCTGCTCGGGCACCGGCTGCATCAGCTGCAGCCAGCGGGGCTCGGACGCCGCCCCCAGCAGGTTGTCGTAGCGGTCCGGCCCCGTGAGCGGAATCACCACCCGCAGGTGCAACCCGCCTTCGGCGCCGGGCGTGACCGGATCGTCGGCTTCGGCGGCGGAATAGCCGCGCGCCAGCCGCAACTGATTGATGACCGTGGACGGCGGCGTCGCCGGCAGCAACTGGCCGTACTGGCTGGTGGAAAACGCGATCATGCGGCCGCTGCCGGTGAACACCATGGCTTCCTGCACGCCATTGGCCTCGCGCAGCCGGGTCAACGCCAGCGTCACGCCGCTATCGGAGTTGCGGTTCAGCTCCATGGCCATGGAGCGGGCGCGGGCGTCCAGGTCCGCCAGCAGCGAGTCCAGCGCGGCCCGGCCCAGGTTCAGGCCGGCTTCCAGGGCCGTGTCCACCCGCACGTTGAACCAGGATTCGATCGAGCGCGACATGAACTGCACCGACACGGTGTAGATCAGGGCGCCGGGCACCACGCCGATCAGGGCGAAGGCCAGGGAAAAGCGGGCCGTCAGCCGCGCACCGAACTGGCGCCGGCGGATTTGCCGCGCCAGCCGCACGGTCAGCGCCACCACCCAGACGAAGAGCGCCAGCGCAAAAATGCCGTTCAGCACCAGCAGCGTGTCGTAGTAGCGCGCAAAGCGCGAGGCATTGCCGGTGGACCACGCCAACAGGCCCAGCAATGCCAGGCCGCTCGCGGCGCCAACCATCAGGGCCAGCCGAAGCAATAGCCTCATGACGGGTCTTTCTCCTTGTCGCTGAGCACGAACGTGAAGTCCAGCCAGGGCGTCGCCTGCACCCACGAACTGCTGTTCAAGGCGTTGACCTGGAACGGCCGCGGCAACAGCGAGGTATCCAGGCGCAAGCGCAGCTGGCCGCCGTAAAGCACGCCCGCGTCGAAGTCGTCGGCGTCACCCACCGGCCAGTTGCGGATATGGCGGATGACGCCCATGGCGTCGTCCAGGGAGGCGACCGGGAAGGTCAGCTCACCCACGCCGACCCGCCATTGCCGGGTCAGGGCGTTGTAGATGACGCGCCAGGTGCGGGAGGTGTCGACCAGGGATTTGTCAAACCACCACCAGCGTTCGCGGTTGATGTTGAGATCCGCCGTGAAGTACAGCGGAACCCCGCGCTGGGCCGCGTCCCGCAGTTGCTGGTTCAGTTCGAACTCGATGTCCGCGTCGATTTCCAGTTTGCCGTCGCGCACCGCCGGGCGAACTTCGGTGACCTTCGGTTCAGCCCCATGCGCCTGCCCGCCCGGCACGAACGAAAGCAAGGCAGATACGAGCAACAACCCGAGAAATAAGCGCGGAATAATGGACATACGGCACCGGAACTACGTCATGCCCCCTATTCTTGGCGATTCAGGACTGCTTGGCAAACAAGGCGTAGAAAAACCCGTCGTGCTGGGCCGCAGGTGTTGCATCGACCGCAACTGGCAGCAACTGCCCGGGCGCCTCCAGGCGCTGCGCGTCAGGGTGACGCTGCATGAACTCCAGCGCCTGGCGCGCGCCCTCGATCGGGAAGATCGAGCAGGTAACGTAGAGCAGCCGCCCGCCGGGCGCCACTGTGCGCCAGAGCGCGTCCAGGATGCTGGACTGCAGGGTGGCCGTGCGGCGCACGTCGTTCTCGCGCCGCAACCAGCGGATGTCCGGGTGGCGGCGCACGATGCCCGAGGCCGTGCAGGGCACGTCGGCCAGCACCGCGTCGAACGGCTTGCCGTCCCACCAGGCGTCCAGGTCGGCGGCATCAGCCGCTTTCAACTGGACACGATCGCTTGCCAGGCCCAACCGGTCCAGGTTCTGCCCGACCCGGACCAGCCGGTCGGCGTCGGCATCCAGAGCCAGCAGGTCGATGTCGGCCAGTTCCAGCAGATGGGCGGTCTTGCCGCCCGGGGCCGAGCAGGCATCCAGCACCCGCATGCCGTCCGCGGGCGCCAGCAATTCGGCCGCCAGTTGCGCGCCGGCGTCCTGCACCGACCACCAGCCCTCGGCAAAGCCCGGCAATTGCGTCACTGGCTTGGGCGTGGCCAGCACCAGGCCGGACTGGCCCACGGGCTCGGCCGCCAGGCCGGCGGCCTGGAACGCGGCCAGCACCTGCTCGCGGCTGGCGCGGCGGCGGTTGACGCGCAGGGTCAGCGGCGCGGGCAGATTGGCCGCAGCCAGGATCTCGCGCCACTCGCGCGGATAGGCCACGCTCAGCTGCTTGACCCACCAGCCGGGATGGTTCCATTGCGCTTCGGGACTGTCGGCGACCGCGGCTTCGAGCGCCGCGCGCTCGCGCAGGAAACGGCGCAGGCAAGCGTTGAGCATGCCCTTGAAAGAGGCCAGCTCGCGGCTGCGGGACGCGGCCGTCACGGCCTGGTCCACCACCGTGTGGGGCGCATAGACCGGCATGCCCGGCAGAGCCGACGCGGCCTCGCCCTCTTCTTTCAGCAAGGTCAGCGAGACCAGCAGCAGGGATTCGAACAGCACGCTGGGATAGCGCTGCACCATTTCGCGGCCCACGGCATCGGCCCAGCCCAGATAGCGCATGGCATGGAACGACACGGCTTGCGTGGCGGGCCGCAGGGCCGATTCCACGTCGCTCAGCGCGTCCGTCAGGGAACGGCCGTCCAGCACGCCCTCGACCACCTCCGCGCTGGAAAGCAGGACGGAGGACAACGGGGGGGCCAGATTGGGGGAGTCGGAACGCGTGGACATGGTGCAAATTCAGGAGATAAGACCGCTATGGTAGCCGGACCTGGACGAACCGCGCCCGCCACGGCACACTGGCCCCCAGCCACGGAGCCCCTCATGACCCTTGCCACCCTGCTGCTCTTCATCCTGGCCTCGGCCGTCACCATCATCACGCCGGGCCCCACCGTCCTGCTCGCCATGAGCAACGGTTCACGCCACGGCGTGCGCGCCGCCTGCTGGGGCATGGCCGGCGCGGTGCTGGCGGACCTGGTCCTGATCGGCGCGGTGGCCTCGGGCCTGGGCGTGGTGCTGGCGGCGTCGGAAGTCGCCTTCCAGCTCATCAAATGGGTGGGCGCGGCCTATCTGGCCTATCTGGGCTGGAAGATGCTGCGCTCGGACGCGGCGCTGGTCATGCCCGCCGCCCAGGCGGATGCAAGGCGTCCGGCTGGCCTGAGGCTGGGCCTGCGCAGCTTCGCGGTGGCGCTGACCAATCCCAAGGCGCTGCTGTTCATGTCCGCCTTCCTGCCCCAGTTCATCAATCCGGCCGCGCCCCTGCCCGCCCAGTACGCCGTGCTAGCCGGCGTCATGGCCTTGATGAACATCGCCGTGATGCTGGCCTACGCGGCGCTGGGCGCGCAGATGGTGCGCGCCTTCCAGGGCGCCGGCCTGCGCTGGCTGAACCGCATCTGCGGCGGCTTGCTGATCGGGTTGGCAGGGACGCTGGCGCTGTACCGGCGCGGCACGCCTTGAGCGGCCTGCCCCTCGGCCGGCGCACCGCCCGCTAGGCCCACCCCAGTTGCCGCGATAGAAAGCTGCAGGTCGCCACCAGCAGCTTCGCGCATTCGGCCACATTGCCTTCCATGCGGTGCTTGGGTCCGGCAACCGCGACGGCCTGCGTTTCGCGGTAGCGATGCGGAGAATCGAGTCTCAGCGCACAGCCTTCTTGGCGGAAGCCCCCTCCTGCAGACGCAGGTAGTTGGCGTAGCGTTCACGATAATCCGCGCCAAATACCTCAGGCGTTTCTTCCTGCCGGGTCACCTCGGGCAGGGCCGCGCTCGACCATGCCTGCAGGTCCGCGGCGATTTCCGCACTGGTCACCGACGATAGCGAACACCGCGGCAGGAAAAGAGGTCTTGATGCGCATGATATGAATCTCCGGTAGGCCGAGAATTGCAGGTTGAATCGACGCGTTTTGCGGCGTGGCGTGATTTTGCGCAATCGGGTCTGGCCAGACTGTGACCTCTGAATAACGTTTCTATCAGCGCGCCGCGCGACACTGGACCGGTTGGCCTGCCCACTCATTTCTGGCACGAGTTTCCTGTCATTTTTATGGAGCAATTTCTGACAAGTTCATCATATTCAGGTCACCTTGAAGACGGCTTTGCTGCTCTAGAATGCTGGGCCGCGCCGGTTTCTTTATAGACCGCTGGAAATCCATGCCGGCTCAAAGAACTTCAATAAAAGCCGCTAAGGGAACGCATGCGTTTGCTGGTTGTGGAAGACGAACCAAAGACGGCATCGCACATCAAGCGCGGGCTGACTGGATTGGGCTTTACCGTCGACTTGTCCGGCGATGGGAGCGAGGGGCTGTTCCTGGCCATCGAGCATGACTACGACGCAATCATCCTGGACGTCATGCTTCCCGGCCAGGACGGCTACGCACTGCTGAGACAACTGCGGGCGCGCAAGCCGACGCCGGTGCTGATGCTCTCGGCCCGTGGCTCCGTCGACGAGCGGGTCAAGGGACTGCGCCAGGGCGCTGACGACTACCTGGCCAAGCCATTTTCCTTCATCGAGCTGGCCGCGCGCATCCAGGCCCTGCTGCGGCGCCGGGTCGGCACCGGCGGCGATTCGACCTGGTTGCAGGTGGGCGACCTCCAGGTCGATCTGCTGGCGCGCCGTGCCACCCGCGCCGGCCAGCGGCTGAACCTGACCGCCAAGGAGTTCGCGCTGCTCAGCCTGCTGGCACGCCACCAGGGCGAGATCCTGTCCAAGATGATGATCTCCGAGCAGATCTGGGACATGAACTTCGACAGCGACGCGAACGTGGTCGAAGTCGCGATGCGGCGCTTGCGTCTCAAGGTTGACGCGCCGTACGACACGAAGCTGCTGCATACCGTCAGGGGCATGGGCTATCTGCTGGAAAGCCGCGCCGAAGCCTGCGCCGCCTCGCCATGATCGCGTCCCTCTCGATGCGCCTGGCGCTGATGTTCACCCTGGCGGTGACGCTCACCGCCTCGGTTTGCTCCGTGCTGCTGCAGGGATCCCTCAGGCAATCGCTGCAGCAACAGATACAGCGCGAGCTTGAGTTGCGTCATTCGTTTCTGGATCCGCTGCTGATGTCGCGACAGTCGCCGGCGACCTGGCATGACGCCGTGTTCGCGCACAGCCCGTTTGCGTCGAACGGCATGGTCAATGCGCAGCACTGGATCCTCAGCGACGACCCGCTATACCGCCATGGCGGAGAACCGCCCAAGAGCGTGACGTCGAGCCAGCTACCCGACGGATTTTCCATCCTGCCAGGGGCAACCGATTGCTGTCCTTTGCACGTGCTTATCACCACCATACCGCCGGCGGGCATCCGGCCCGCGGTGCGGTCGGTCATCTCGCTCGACTCTTCCCCCTACATACAGACGCTCGACGACTTTACGGCCATCCTTGCCTCCTTATCCATTGCGGGTTCCTTGCTGGTGGCAATCCTAGGCTACTTCATTGCGCGGGCGGGCCTGCACCACGGTCAGCGTCTCGGCGGCCAGGCTCGAGAGCTGACTCCAGGCAATAGCGGACAGCGGCTACGCCTGGAACGGCTTCCCACCGAAATCAAGGACCTGGCCGCATCGTTCAACGGCGTTCTCGATCGGCAGGAAGTGGCCTGGCGGCAGCTGGAAAGTTTCAACGCCAATGTTGCGCACGAACTGCGCACGCCGCTGACCAATCTCATCGGTCAGACTCAGTTTGGCCTGCGCGCGTGCAGGACCGAACACGAATTCAAGGAATTACTTCTGTCCAACCTGGAAGAACTGGAGCGGATGACGGCCATCGTCAACGATATGCTGTTTCTGTCACATGCGCAGACTGGCCAGATGGCCCTGGACCTGGGAGAAGTTTCGCTACGGGAAGAGGTTGCCAAGACCATGGAGTACCTCGAACCGCTATTCGAGGAAAAGGGACTGGCAATCGTTCTGGAAGGTGAAGTCCGCATGCACGCGGATCGGCGATTGTTCCATCGGGCGGTGGCGAATCTGCTGGAAAATGCCGTCCGCCACGCAGTCCCGCAAAGCAGGATCAGCTTGCGGCTGACAGAACAGGACGGCTTCGCCCACGTGTCCGTCGCCAATCGTGGAAACCCTATCGATCAACAGGTCCTGCCGCGCCTGTTCGAACGCTTTTTCAGGGCGGAAGCCGCGCGCAGCCGTAGCAGCAAGCATCACGGCCTGGGACTGGCGATCGTCAAGGCCATTGCGACAATCCATCAGGGCGACGTATTTGCACGCAGTGCGGGCGGCATCAATACTTTCGGGTTCACGTTGGCCTGCCCGCTCCCTTTACCTGCTCACACGGTAGAGATGTCGAGCCAGGTTGGGAAGCCTGTCCGACTGGCGGTTGGATGACAATTAACCTACGGCAATGCCGTATAATTAAAAATTCGCCTTCGCCGCCATCACGGTACGTCGGCATGAACCCCTGGGACGCCACGCAGGCGCCACCCGACTTTTGAAGAGCCATGAAGAATGCTGCCCCGACGGCGCGCAGCGCACCGTGGCAGGCGTCGCATATCAGCGAAGCACGCAACCGCGTGGGCCTGCCGCAAACGGATTTCGCTGAACTGCTGGGCGTGAGCGTACGCACGCTGCAAGATTGGGAGCAAGGCCGGCGCACCCCCTCGGGCGCGGCGAAAACCCTGCTGCAGGTAGCCATGTTGCACCCCGAGACCCTGCGAGAACTGCCCCCGTGGCGCGCCAACGAACACGCTGAATCTTGAGGCCCGCCGCCCCGGCCTCGCCCGACATGAACAACACATCCGCCGCGCGACACGCTCGCCGCGCGATTTTTTGGTGAACTAGATTGGAAATCCTCGAAACCTCCCGGCCTGGCAAGGGCCCTGGCAAGACCGACAGCGCTGACGCGAACGCGTCCGCCGCCGCCACCCTGGCCAACACCATCGCCGCCGTCAACGCCGAAGGCCGAACCCCGCGCGTGGGCTTCGTTTCCCTGGGCTGTCCCAAAGCCCTGGTCGACTCCGAACGCATCCTGACCCAACTGCGCACCGAAGGGTACGAAGTCACGCCCGAGTATGACGATGCGGACGTGGTCGTCGTCAACACCTGTGGCTTCATCGACAGCGCCAAGGCGGAATCGCTGGAGGCCATCGGCGAAGCCCTGGCCGAGAACGGCAAGGTCATCGTGACCGGTTGCATGGGCGTCGAGGAATCGGTGATCCGCGACGTGCACCCCAGCGTGCTGGCCGTGACCGGCCCGCAGCAGTATGAAGAGGTGGTGCGCGCCGTGCACCAGGCCGCCCCGCCCAAGAAAGATCACAACCCCTACCTGGACCTGGTGCCGCCACAAGGCATCAAGCTCACGCCGCGCCACTACGCCTACCTGAAGATCTCGGAAGGCTGTAATCACCGCTGCAGCTTCTGCATCATCCCGTCGATGCGCGGCAATCTGGTCAGCCGGCCGGTGGGCGACGTGCTGAGCGAAGCCGAGCGCCTGGTCAAGGCCGGCGTCAAGGAACTGCTGGTGATTTCGCAAGACACCAGCGCCTATGGCGTGGACGTGAAGTACCGCAGCGGCTTCTGGAACGGCCGTCCGGTAAAGACGCGCATGACCGAGCTCTGTATGGCCTTGTCCGAGATGGGCGTGTGGACGCGCCTGCACTACGTGTATCCGTATCCGCATGTGGACGAGGTGATCCCGCTGATGGCCGAGGGCAAGATCCTGCCCTACCTGGACATTCCGTTCCAGCATGCCAGCCCGCGCATCCTGAAGGCCATGAAGCGCCCGGCCTTCGAGGACAAGACCCTGGCCCGCATCAAGCGCTGGCGCGAGATCTGCCCGGACCTGACGATACGCTCGACCTTCATCGTCGGCTTCCCCGGCGAAACCGAGGAAGACTTCCAGTACCTGCTGGACTGGATGCAGGAAGCGCAGTTGGACCGCGTCGGCTGTTTCCAGTATTCGCCGGTGGAAGGCGCGCCCGCGAACCTGCTGGACAATCCGGTGCCGGACGAGGTCAAGCAGGAACGCTGGGAACGCTTCATGGAGCTGCAGCAATCGATCTCGACCGCTCGCCTGGCGAAGAAGGTGGGCCGCGAGATCGACGTACTGATCGACGAAGTGGACGAAGACGGCGCCGTGGGCCGCAGCAGCGCCGATGCGCCCGAGATCGACGGCTGCGTCTACGTCAGTTCGGACAAGCCGCTGAAGGCGGGCGACATGGTGCGCGCCCGCGTCACCGATTCCGACGAATACGACCTCTGGGCCGACGCGATCTGAATCCGGT
>NZ_JCBAMT010000087.1:0-29412 GCF_059760445.1 Achromobacter sp. D7-1
CCGCAGTGGCACCGGCCGCCAGCAATTGCGCTGCGCGCACCCTGCCTGGGCATAATGGGCGCACGAAGGATCACACCGGCACTCGAAAGGGATGGGTATGAATCACTCTCGTCACGGCGACGCGGCATCGAACGAAGGCACGCTCTATGTGTGCCCCATGCACCCGGAGATCCGCCAGAACCATCCGGGCCGCTGCCCGAAGTGCCAGATGCATCTGGTGCTGGAAGAACAGGCGCACGCTCAGTCGGCGCATGCGCATGGCGGTCATGGCGCGCACCGGCCGCAGCATCACGACCACGATCACAGTAAGCACCGCGCGGGCAGCGACGAACACGGCGGCGTAGCTGCCCAGCCGACAGCAGCCGCCCCTATGGACGCTACCGTCGACGTTCTCGCCGACACGATCTACACCTGCCCCATGCATCCCGAGATCCGCCAGGATCGCCCCGGGAACTGCCCCAAGTGCGGCATGACGCTGGAGCCCCTTATCCCGCTGGATGAGGAGGACAACAGCGAACTCAACGACTTCCAGCGCCGCTTCTGGTGGACGCTGCCCCTGACCCTCATCGTGGCCGTGATGGCCATGTTCGGCCATCGCATGGGTTGGTTCGACATGGCGACCCAGAGCTGGCTGGAGTTGGCGCTGTCGCTGCCGGTCGTGTTCTGGACCGGCTGGCCGTTCTTCGTGCGCGGCTGGCAGTCGCTCGCGCATCGCAGCCCCAATATGTGGACGCTGATCAGCCTGGGCACGGCCGCGGCATTCATCTACAGCGTGGTCGCCACGCTGGCGCCGGACGTGTTCCCGGACTCCTTCGTATCGATGGGGCGCGTGGCGGTGTACTTCGAAGCCGCCGTGGTCATCATTTCGCTGACCATGCTGGGGCAGATCCTGGAGCTGAAAGCGCGTTCGCAGACATCCGCCGCAATCAAGGCCCTGCTCGGGCTGGCGCCCAAGACGGCGCGGCGCATCAACGCCGACGGCAGCGAGGAAGACGTGCCGCTGAACCACGTGCATGTGGGCGACCTGCTGCGCGTGCGTCCCGGCGAGAAGATTCCGGCGGACGGCACCGTCACCGAAGGCCGCAGCGCCGTGGACGAATCCATGCTCACCGGCGAGCCCGTACCCGTCGGCAAGTGCGAAGGCGACAAGCTGATCGGCGCCACGCTCAACACCAGCGGCACCCTGGTGATGCGCTCGGAGAAGGTAGGTTCCGCCACCATGCTGGCGCAGATCGTGCAGATGGTCGCCAACGCCCAACGTTCCAAGGCGCCCATGCAACGCATGGCGGACGTGGTGGCGGGCAAGTTCGTCGTCGCCGTGGTGTTGGTGGCGATCTCCACACTGCTGGTGTGGGGCTTTTTCGGGCCGGAACCCAGCTGGGTGTATGGCTTGATCAACGCCGTCGCCGTGCTCATCATCGCCTGCCCCTGCGCGCTGGGACTGGCTACGCCCATGTCGGTCATGGTGGCCACGGGCCGCGCCGCAGCGCAGGGCGTGCTGTTCCGCGACGCTGGCGCGATCGAGAAGATGCGCGAGGTGGACACGCTGATCGTGGACAAGACCGGCACCCTGACCGAAGGCAAGCCAGCCTTCGACACCGCGATCGCGGCGCCGGGATACACGTCCGACGAAGTGCTGCGCCTGGCGGCCAGCCTGGACCAAGGCAGCGAACATCCGCTGGCCGACGCCATCGTCAGCGCGGCGCGCGCGCAGGGCCTGGCGCTTGCCAAGGCGGAGGACTTCGACTCCGGCAGCGGCATAGGCGTGCGTGGCACGGTGGAAGGCAAGCGCCTGGCGCTGGGCAACACCGCCCTGATGGAACAGGAAGGCGTGCAGGTCGACGCCCTGCGCGCGGACGGCGAACGCCTGCGCGGCGAAGGCGCCAGCATCATGCACCTGGCCGTGGACGGCAAGTTCGCCGGCATCCTGGCGGTCACCGATCCCATCAAGCCCAGCACGCACGAAGCGATCCAGAACCTGCACGACAGCGGCCTGCGCATCGTGATGGCAACGGGCGACGGCCTCACCACCGCCCGCGCCGTCGGCGCCGCGCTGCGCATCGACGAAGTGCATGGCGAGGTCAAGCCGGCCGACAAGCTGGCGCTGGTGGAAAAGCTGCAAAAGGACGGCCACGTGGTGGCGATGGCGGGCGACGGCATCAACGACGCCCCCGCGCTGGCGCGAGCCGACGTAGGCGTAGCCATGGGCACGGGCACCGACGTAGCCATGAACAGCGGCCAGGTGACCCTGGTCAAGGGCGACCTGCGCGGCATCGCCGCCTCGCGCCAGATCTCGATCGACACCGTGCGCAACATGCGGCAGAACTTGATGTTCGCCTTTGTCTACAACGGAATCGGCGTGCCGATAGCGGCGGGCCTACTGTATCCGTTCACGGGCTGGCTACTGTCGCCGATGATCGCGGCGCTGGCGATGAGTTTGAGTTCGGCTTCGGTGATATTCAATGCGTTGAGGTTGCGATAAGCGCCCGATCTACCCATTCCAGATCGGGTCATCCCTCCAGCCCTGTGGAAAACCCAAATCTGCCGGCGTAATGGCCGCGTGCGTCCGAAACGACTCCAGCAAGCGTACCGGCCATTCGTCACGACTATCAACTACCTTTGAAAGCAATCGCATTACGACCGCAAGGCAGTAATAGCTTTGCGGGTCGTTGAAGTGCGCTGCAGCCCGGTTGTACACGGCAGGCCGGAAAACAAAGCGACGATTCCACACCCGCCCATGGTGAGCGCAGATATTGCGCAACAAGGTCAGTGCGTGCAGCCATGACTCGACTAGAGGAACGGTCAGGCCGAATGCTTTCGCTACGACCTTTTTTGGATTGGGATGCGCACAATCTGCCTTTTGCAGATACTTGTAAAGTTGCGACCATTTGCCAAAAGACAAACACTCCGCCATCAACCAACTGGGCGGCAGCAAGGGCTCTGTGTAGGTCTCGAAGTAATGCTGGGCGAACAAGTCCCTGGAGCGGCGCGTCTCGCGCTCGACAGTTCCAAGAAAGTTGCCGAGTGGAAATGGTTCCGGCCGACTGCCATGCCCCGGCGCATGCCCCAAAACCTGAGCAGGGTGATTCAGATACCAGAACGGCCCATACTGCATGGACATCTGATTACTCATGACGGTCCGCACGGCCACCTCGATCTGTTCGAGCTGGCCAAGAGTGATACGCCGAAGGACGCGATCAAACTCATAGCGGACGATAACGTCTTCGAAACTCACCCCAGGCAGAAACATGCGTCCAGCTGGCGTGGGCGTCATGAGAGACAGCGCATAACCTCGC
The DNA here is from genome assembly GCF_059760445.1 of Achromobacter sp. D7-1. Taxonomy (NCBI): domain Bacteria; kingdom Pseudomonadati; phylum Pseudomonadota; class Betaproteobacteria; order Burkholderiales; family Alcaligenaceae; genus Achromobacter; species Achromobacter sp. D7-1. The sequence continues at coordinate 3,297 of NZ_JCBAMT010000087.1, forward strand.
AGACGAAAATAGCCGACAAAGCTCAACGCACGCTCGGCATCCCCAACGTTAGAAACCGTCAGGCCTTTTCCTCGCCAGCGGGCAAGCAGGTCAGCGTTAGACAGCGGGAGTTTGGCGTACTTCACGACAAATTTCCCGCAGAAATGAGAAACCCGCCCTGGGAGCACTGTGCCTGCGTTCGCGCACGGGCCTGAAGTGTGGCGGGTGTTGTTAAGCGCAGTATACCCAGAGGCCCGCCAATGGCAACGCTTCCTCTTCCGATATAAGACCGATACACAGGCCTTTGCTTCCCCAGTTGCATACGCTTCCCTGACCGTTGCGCGATTCCAGCAATTCTGGCGCCGCATCGACAATGCACACAACAGCGTATGGGACGTTTTCAGCCTATAAGATGCCTCCGCTCAGACGCTTTGTTCCGACAGGTGGGTACATATCAACATTTACCTAGTTTTTGGAGCTCTCACCCAACCGCGCCAGCGTCCTCTCCACCACCCTGTCGCAATCATCCCCATCGAACTCAAACAAGCTCTTTTCCACCACTCCCACATCCCGCGCCAGCGACTCGCGCAGCAAGGCATTGGCGCGGAAGTGGCGGCTGCGGACGGTGGCTTCGGGAATGCCCAGGCAATGCGCCGTTTCCTCGACCGAAAGTTCCTCGACCGAGCGCAACACGAACACGGTGCGGAACGAGACCGGCAAGGCGTCCAGCCGCGCTTCCAGCAAACCTCTGAGTTCGGCGCGAGCGGCGGCGTGGTAGGGGGGATTGAAGTCGTTGATGGTCATCGCATCAACCTCTTTCTCTATGTCGTCGGCGATGGGGAACAGCGCCTCGCGGCGGCTGTGCTTGCGCAGCCGGCCATAGCATTCGTTGAGCAGGAGCCGCGACAGCCAGGTGAACAGCGTCGATTCGCCGCGGAACGCCGCCATGTGCCGATAGGCCGCCAGGTAGGTTTCCTGCAAGGCGTCCTCGGCATCGGCGTCGTTGCGCAGGGTGGCGCGCGCCAGGCGGTAGAGCCGCCGGTTGTGCCGCCGCATCATCAATTCGAATGCGGTCTGCTCGCCCGCCGCGATGCGATGCGCGAGCGCCAGATCTTCATCCTCGGCCGGCGTTGCCGCCAGCGCCGCAAGTGCAGTCATGAGTCTGACCTCCGCCGTGCGTCATTGCGCAATCAAGGTGCCCTGCATCGTCGGATGAAACAGGCAGGCATAGGCGTTGCTGCCTGCCTCTTTCACAGTGTAGGTCCAGGATGCGCCGGCGGCGATCACTCCTGAATCGAACGCCTTGGAAACCGCAGTGGCGGTGTGCGGGACCAGGTCCTTGTTGATCCATGTCACCTTGTCGCCCCGCTTGACGGTCAGCGTGGCGGGCCTGAACTGCATTCCTTCTATGGTCACGACATGTTCGGCCAGTTGGGTGCCAGTGGGGCGTTGCTGGGCGGCCGCGCCCCCGCCCGCCAACGCCAGGCTGGCGCATAACGCGGCCAGACCGGCGCGCCCGTGCGCGGAAAGTAAGCGGGTATCAGCCACCGTTAAGCCTCTTTTGCAGTGATTTGGCATGTTCCAGGTGCGCAATGAAGGCCGGCCGCACCTTGACCAGCAGGGCCTTCAAATCCGCGTTGTGCGCGCCGGGAATAAGGGTCGTGTCCAGCGCCTGGATCACAGCCTCGTGATAGGCCACTTCATGGTCCACATATGCCTTGTCGAACGCAGCGCCGCTCATGCCCTTGAGCGCGGCGAGGTTCTTGTCCCCGCCCTGCTGCAGGCTGTCGCTGGTCGCGTTCGGTTCGGGCTTGACCTTGAGCTTCTGCACCAGCTCGCCAGCCGACTTGTTGACCGCGGAATGATCGGTCACCATCAGCGTGGCGAAGTCGCGGACCTCCTTGTTGCCGGTCTTGTCCTGCGCCAGCTTGCCGGCGTCGATGTCGACCTGGTTGGCCACCACCACGATGGCCGCTATCTGCGGATCCGTCGGCCCGTTGCCGTGGGCAAATACCCCGCAGCTCACCAAGGCCAGCGCATAGAACCATCTTGCTTGAATCGCTTTCATCTCATCCCCCGAAGCCATGGATGCAGGCGCGGCCGGAATAGCCAGGAATCTTGCCTGCTTATGGGGTTGGATGTCGCGAAAACGCGCCGCGTTCCGGCGCGGGACAACGAAGGGTTCAGCCCACCGGCACCGCCATGCCGTACTTGGCGCGGTTCAGCACCACCAGCGTGGAAAAGCGCTTGACGTTGGGATTGCCCCAAAAATTGCGCTGGGCGAAGGTTTCGTATTCGGCCATGTCGCGCATGGTGATGGTCAGGACGAAGTCCACCTCGCCCGTCACCGACAGGCACTGCATGATTTCCGGCGCGGACTGCATGGCGCGCTTGAACTGGTCGAGCTTGTCGGCGCGTTCGCTCTCCAGCGTCACCAGTACGACCATCATGATGCCCCGGCCCACGGCAGCAGGGTCGACCACGGAAACGTCGCCCAACACCACCTTGGACTCGCGCAGCCGCTTCATGCGGCGCAGACAGGACACCGGCGACAGGTTCACGCGCTGCGCGACTTCCTGGCTGGTGCGCTGGTTGTCTTCCTGCATGCTTTGCAGGATCTGGAGGTCGAAATCGTCTAGTTCCATCAGGGTCTCGGAACGGCTGGAAGCGGACCGGAAGAGGCCCGCCGATAGATTCTAAGCCCGGCGGCGCCTGAATCCGGCCCCATTTTGACGGGAAACTTCATTTCCGCACCCCGCGATGCAGGAATTATTCAGCCGGCTTGCTTACACTGGGAGCCCTCTGCCCGCGCCGCGGGTACGTCCGCCCCCCCGTATCATGCCGTCACTCCAGCTTTTCCTGCTGTTCCTCGCCGCCGACGCGGCGCTCAAACTCACGCCCGGCCCCGACATGGCGCTGACCTTGTCCCGGGGCATGACGCAGGGCTTCCGGCCCGCCTTCCACAGTGTCCTGGGCAACGTCGCCGCCGGCTTCATCCAGGTGCCGGCAGTGGTGCTGGGCCTGGCTTCGGTGCTGCAGGCGTTCCCGTCGTTGTTCATGGGCATCAAGGCCGCGGGCGGCGTGTACCTGGGCTACCTGGGCATCAAGGCCATCGTCCGCTGCGCGCGTTCGGCCGACGTGTCGCTGGCAGCCCGCCCCGGAGACGCGCGCGACGCGTTCTGGCAGGGCTTCACGACGAACCTGCTGAACCCCAAGGTGCTGCTGTTCATGATCGCCTTCCTGCCGCAGTTCACCACGCCGGACAACGGGCCGGTGTGGATCCAGATGCTGGTGCTGGGCGTGACGATGAAGGTGCTGAGCCTGCCCTACGGCAGCTGCTTCGCCTATGGCGCCTCGCGCATCCGCGGCTGGGTAGGGCGCAATCCCTGGTTCCTGCGGATGCAGCAGGGCCTGCTCGGCGCCGTCATGCTGGGCCTGGCGCTCTACGTGCTTTATTCCACCGCCGAACACCTGGCGCCCTGAACCGCCCGCCGTCCCGTACGTATCCTGTCTTTCCGCCATTGCCATGACCGCCGCAACCCTGAACACCGGACGCAACGCCTCGTCCTCCACCCTGCTCCCCATCCTGTCGTTGATCGGCGCGATGGCCTCGCTATGCGTCGGCACCTCGTTCGCCAAGTCGCTCTTCCCGATGGTGGGCGCCCAGGGCACGACCGCCTACCGCATCGCCATCGGTGCGCTGATCCTGGTGGCGATCTGGCGTCCGTGGCGCTTTCCGCTGACCCGCCGGGCGGCGGCCAAGATCGCGCTGTACGGGGTGACGCTGGCCTGCATGAACCTGCTGTTCTACATGGCCTTGCGCACCCTGCCGCTAGGCGTGGCCATCGCCATCGAATTCATCGGACCGCTGACGCTGGCAGTGGCGCTGTCGCGGCGCGCCATCGACTTCGTCTGGATCGGCTGCGCCATCGCCGGCCTGGTGCTGCTGATTCCCACGGGACAATCGGTGCATGACCTGGACCCCGTTGGGATCGCCTTTGCGCTGGGCGCGGCGGTGTGCTGGGCGCTCTACATCATCTTCGGCAAGATGGCGGGCAATGTGCATGGCGGGCAGGCCACCTCGCTCGGGCTGACCGCGGCAACGCTGGTGGCGCTGCCCATAGGCGCGGCGCACGCCGGCGCGGCATTGCTGGATCCGACCCTGATCCTGGCCGGCATCGCGGTAGGCATACTGTCCAGCGCCCTGCCCTATTCGCTGGAAATGGTGGCGCTGCGGCGCCTGCCGCAGAAAACCTTCGGCGTGCTGCTCAGCATGGAGCCCGCCATGGGCGCGCTGGCCGGCGTGATCGTGCTGAATGAGCAGTTGTCACAGACGCAATGGCTGGCCATCTGCGGCATCATCGTGGCTTCCGCCGGCTGCGCGGCCACCGCCCGCCGGCAAAATACCGCCCCCACGCCCGCGCCGGACTGAGCGCGGACGGACGCCGCCGCCACGGCCCGCGCGCGTTTCAGCCGAATCCCACCTCGCGCTGGGGCGGCGCCAGCGGGTCGAAGTCTTCCCAGTGGTTATTGCGCCAGCGGCCGTTGGCGTGTTCCACGTCGGCGCCGCCGGCATCGCGCAGGATGCGGCATGCGAGCATTTCGCGTTGCGGGCGCGTGCGCACGGCAACCATCACGCCGGCCTGCCGGATCTCGGCATGGGAATCGGGATTGAAGTGGCCGTGCAGGGTGCTGCCGTGGCCCGTGACCCAGAGCGCGCCGAAGAGCGATCCGAGATAGGCGCCCACCCCTGCGGCGGCCAGAATCAGCGGCGTGGAGTCGCTTATTTCCGACATCACGAACCCGCCAAACACCGCGAAACCGGCACCCACGCCACCTGCGCCCAGGAAGGCGCCGATATCGGCGCGCCCCGAGTCCGGATCGGAGCGGCGGTCGCCGCCCAAGGGGTAGCGGCCATGTTCGCCGGCCGGATTGACGTAGAAGGTGTTGATGTCCCAGCCAGGAAAACCATTGGCGGACAGGCGCTCGGCCGCGGCGTGCGCCGCTTCGAAGCCCTCGAATCGGGCTGCTACGATCAGAGACATGATGTGCTCCTTGCCCGGGCTGCCGGACAGGATGTACGTGCCTTTATCGTACGCCCGCGTCGCCTCCGCGAACTTGCCGGTTACACCTTGCCGCGGCTGTTACCACCCGCCTTCAATTGGCCGAAATGTTCTTGCTCCGGATCACCGCGCCCCAGCGCTCGTATTCCTTGCGCGCATAGTCCGCGAAGGCTTGCGGCGTGCTGCCGGTGGGCTCCATGCCTTGCAGTTTCAGTTGCTCGGCCACTGCCGGCGAGCGCAAGGCCTGGGCGATGGCCTGGCTGAGTTTCTCGACCACGGGAGCCGGCGTGCCGGCGGGCGCGACCACGCCCTGCCAGGCGGCGGCCTCGAACGCCGGGCCGCCCGCCTCGGCGAAGGTCGGCACCTGCGGCAATTGCCCGGAACGCTGCGCGGCCGGCACCGCGATGGCACGCAGCTTGCCTGCCTGGATCAGCGGACGCGCGGCGGCCAGATCAGCCATCATCATCGGCACCACGCCAGACGCCACATCCTGCAAGGCGGGCGGCGTGCCCTTGTAGGGTATGGCCGTGGCCCGGCCCTGGATGGTATCCAGGAACAGTTCCATGGCCAGGTGATGCGGGCTGCCCACGCCCAGGGACGCATAGCTGCCCGGCGTGTCGCGCTTGAGGTACGCCGTCACGTCCGCCAGCGTGTGCATCGAGGAATCGGGCGACACCACCAGCACGATGGGCAGCGCCACCAGCGTGGAGACGGGCGTCAGATCCTTCGCCGGATCGTAAGGCAGCTTCTGGTACAGCCAGGGATTCAGCGCCAGCGTGCTCATCCCGGCCGTCAGCAAGGTGTAGCCATCGGGCGCGGCGCGCGCGGTCTCCTGCGCGGCGACGATGGTGGCGGCGCCCGGACGGTTTTCCACCACCACCGGCTGCCCCAACGCGTCGCCCACATGCTTGGCGACGACGCGAGTGGCGATATCGCTGCCGCCGCCTGCGCTGAACGGCACCAGCCAGCGGATCGGATGATCAGGAAACTCCGCCGCCGCAGCCATGCCCGGAGCGACCGCCACCCCGACCAGCGCCGTCGCCAGCAAGGCGCCCTGCAAAATGCCTTTGAACATGTCGCGCTCTCCTCGCCTGCCTATTTATTTAACATATTAATGATTAATTATCGGACCCGGAACGTCGGCGCACATCACCGGAAAAACCCGGAGTTTCGCCAGGCACGCAAGACTCAGGTACGGGCCGCAGCCAGCCAGCGCAAGCCGGCCGAAGTGCCGGCGGCCGGACGGTATTCGCAGCCGATCCAGCCGCTGTACTGCAGTTCGCGCAGCACGCTGAAGACCCAGCCGTAATCCAGTTCGCCCCGGTCGGGTTCCTGGCGCAGCGGCACGCCGGCGATCTGCAGATGGCCGACCCGCCCCGTTGGCAGGTATTCGCGCAGCTTCATGGTGACGTCGCCTTCGACGATCTGGCAGTGGTAGAGATCCATCTGCACTTTCAGATTGGACGCATTGACCGCCTGCACCACGGCATGCGCCTCATCCTGGCGGTTCAGGAAGTAGCCGGGTATGTCGCGGGTGTTGATGGGTTCGATCAGCACGGTAACGCCGGCCGAGCGCGCCTGGCGCGCAGCCCAGTCCAGGTTCTCGCGATAGCAGTCCAGCATGGCCTCGCGCGAGGTGTCAGGCGCAACCAAGCCCGCCATCACATGGAGGTTCGGGCAGGCCAACGCCGTGGCGTAGGACAGCGCCTGTTCAATCCCCGCCCGAAATTCCGCCTGCCGCCCCGGCTGCGCGGCCAGGCCGCGATCGCCGCGAGCGGCCACGCCGGGCGGCGCATTGAAGAGCACCTGCGTCACGCCGGCCGCATCCATGCGCTCGCGCACGAAGGCGGCCGGGGCCTCGTAGGGAAACATGCATTCCACGCCGGCGTATCCGTCCGCCGCGGCGGCCGCATAGCGGTCCAGGAACGCGTGTTCCGTGTACATCATCGAAAGATTGGCGGCGAACTTCAACATGGCGGGCTCCGGACCGGGCGGCATGGCTGGAAATTAGCACATGCGCCCGCCCCGCCATCGCCGCTGCCGCGGCGCGCACCCGATCAGACGCCGAAGTCGGGCGCCGGATGCAAAGTCAGGCGCGGGCCAGCCTTGAGCAACTGGCTCGGGACATCGTGCCCCACCAGCGCGGGCAAGGTCGCCGATGCGCCGAGTATGGCGTCCAGGTCCACGCCAGTGTCGTAGCCCATCAGTTCCAGCATGTGCACCAGTTCTTCCGTGCAGACATTGCCGCTGGCGCCCGGCGCGTACGGGCAGCCACCCAGACCGCCCAACGAGGCGTCGAAGCGGTCGATGCCCGCCTCGATGGCCGTCAGGGTATTGGCCAGCGCCATGCCGCGCGTATTGTGGAAATGCATGGTGGCGGTCAGCCCGGGAAACAGCTTGCGGACCTCGCGGCCGATCTTGCCGACCTGCGTGGGATAAGCCATGCCGGTGGTGTCGCACAGCGTCACGCCGTCCACCCCCAGCGCCGCGAAGCGCCCCACCAATTCGAAGACGTCGAAGGCATTGATGTCGCCTTCCATCGGGCAGCCGAACACGGTGGACAGCGACACGTTGATGGCGACGCGGCTGCCGCGCACCGCGTTGACCACGTCGCTCAACTGTTCGAACGACTGCTCCCGCGTCATGCGCAGATTGGCGCGGTTGTGGGTCTCGCTGACGGACATCACCAGGTTAACCTCATCCACCTGACACTCCAGCGCCCGCTGCGCACCGCGCACATTGGGCACCAGCACCGTGTAGACGACGTCCGGATTGCGCTCGATCTCGTGCATCACGATCTCTGCGTCGCGCAGGGCCGGAATCGCCTTGGGCGAGGTGAAGGACGTCGCCTCGATCTTGGCGAAGCCGCTGGCCGACAGCCGGTTGATGAAGGCGATCTTGTCCTGCGTTTCAATGAACTGCTTTTCGTTCTGGAAGCCGTCGCGCGGCGCGACCTCCTGGATGTACAGCCGCGGGCGGCTGGCGTTGGTTCCGGGGTTGTTCACATTCATGGCCGCACTCCTCAGATGATGCCGCGCTCGCGCCAGTCCTGGCGCTGCGCCTCGACTATGCCCAGGCCGGCCAGCACTTCGTCGGTGTCCTGGCCCAAGGCGGGCGCCGGACTGCGCACCTCGCCGGGGGTTTCCGACAGCTTGGGCACGATGCCCGGCACCTGCACCGGCGTGCCGTCCGGGAGCGCGCCGTCCAGGATCATGCCGCGTGCCCGGTAGTGCGGGTCGGCCGCGATGTCGGCCACGTCATAGATCTTGCCGGCGGGAATCTGCCCGTCGTTCAGGCGCTCCAGCACCAGGTCCAGCGGATGCTGGCCGGTCCATTGCGAAATCGCGTCGTCCAGCATGACCACGTGCTTCACGCGCCCGGCGTTGTTCGCCAGTTCCGACGCCTCGGCCAGGTCGGGCCGGCCGATCACGCCCATCAGGCGCTTGAAGATGCTGTCGCCATTGCCGGCGATCAACACGTACTTGTTGTCCTGGCAACGGTAGGCGTTGCTGGGCGCGATGCCCGGCAGGCTGCTGCCCGCTGGCTGGCGGATCTCGCCGAACACCGAGTATTCGGGCAGCAGGCTTTCCATCATGTTGAAGACCGACTCGTACAACGCCACATCGATCATCTGGCCCGTGCCGTTCTGGTCGCGCGCACGCAGCGCCAGCAGGATGCCGATGACGCCGTGCAGCGCCGACAGCGAATCGCCGATCGACACGCCCACGCGCACCGGGGTGCGGTCCGGCTCGCCGCTCAGGTGCCGCAGGCCGCCCATGGCTTCGCCGATGGCGCCAAAGCCCGGCAAGTCGCGGTAGGGACCTGTCTGGCCGTAGCCCGACACGCGCAGCATCACCAGACGTGGATTGATGGCACGCAGTTCTTCCCAGCCCAGCCCCCAGCCTTCCATGGTGCCGGGCTTGAAGTTCTCGACCACCACGTCAATGTCCTTGACCAGGGTCCGTATCAGGTCTTGCGCCTCGGGCTTGCGCAGGTCCAGGCTGACCGACTTCTTGTTGCGCGACTGCACCTGCCACCAGACGGAGGTGCCGTCATGGATCAGGCGCCAGTTGCGCAGCGGATCGCCCTTGCCGGGCGGTTCGATCTTGATGACCTCGGCGCCGAATTCGCCCAGCATCTTGGCGGCGAACGGTCCGGCGATCAGTTGGCCCAACTCCAGCACTCGGATGCCGCTCAATGGTTTGGATGACATGATTGCCTCGTCAGCTCTTGTGTTTTCCCAGATAGGCCTCGCGCACGCGCTCACTGGCCAACAACTCCTGGCCCGTGCCCTCCATCACGATGGAGCCCACTTCCAGGACATATGCGCGGTCGGAGATCGCCAGCGCCTGATTGGCCATCTGCTCAACCAGCAAAATCGTCATGCCGCGCTCCTTCAGCGACTTGATGATCTTGAAGATCTCGGCCACGATCAGCGGCGCCAGCCCCAGCGACGGTTCGTCCAGCATCAGGATGCGCGGCTTGCTCATCAGGGCGCGGCAGATGGCCAGCATCTGCTGTTCCCCGCCCGACAGGGTTCCTGCGTACTGCGCGCGGCGCTCTTTCAGACGCGGGAACATCGCATAGCAGTGTTCGATCTCCGCGGCCAGCTCGGCGGGCGATTCCTTGCGCAGGAACGCGCCCAGCATCAGGTTGTCGTGGACCGTCTGGTCGGGGAACACCTGGCGTCCTTCCGGCACGTGCGCGATGCCCAGCCCCACGCGCTTGTGCGCGCTGATTCCGCCCAGGTCCTGACCGGCGAAAGTAATGTCGCCGGTAGATTTTTCGATGCCCGACAGCGCGCGCATCATGGTGCTCTTGCCCGCGCCGTTGCCGCCGATGATGGTCACGATCTCATTCGTGTCCACGTGCAGCGACACCTGCTTCAGGGCATTGACGGCGCCATAGCTGACCGCCAGATTCTTGATGTCCAGTAAACGGCTCATTGCTGTCTCCTATGCCGGCGCGCCCAGGTAGGCTTCGATGACCTTCGGATTCTCCTGGATGTGGTTCGGCAGGCCGGAGGCGATCTTCACGCCGTAGTCCAGCACGACGATATGATCGGAAATGGCCATGACCAGGTCCATGTGGTGCTCGATCAGCAGAATGGTCAGGCCCATGTTCTTCAGCTTCACAATCAGGTCCGTGAGCTGGTCGGTTTCCGCGGGGTTCAGGCCGGCGGCGGGCTCGTCCAACAGCAGCAGGTCCGGCATGGCCGCCACCGCACGGGCGATTTCCAGGCGGCGCTGCAGACCATAGGGCAGGCTGTTGGCGGCATCGTCCGCGTAGCGGTCCAGTTCGAAGAACTTGAGGATGGCGTAGGCCTGGCGGCGGATGCGCCGCTCTTCGGCCAGGCTGCCCGGCAGACCCAGCAGATTGGAGAAGAAGCTCGACTTCTGCACCCGGTAGAAGCCCACCATCACGTTCTCCAGAGCGCTCAGCCCGTCGAACAGCTTCAGGTTCTGGAACGTACGGCCGATACCCGAGGCAGCGATCTCGTTGGGCGACAAGCCCACCATCTGCCGGTTCTTGAAGCGGATGCTGCCGGCATCCGGCACCACCAGGCCCGACAACAGGTTCAGGGTGGTGGTCTTCCCGGCGCCATTAGGGCCGATCAGCGACACCACGGAACCCTGTTGCAGCGTGAACGACACCTTGTTGGTCGGCACCACGCCGCCGAAGGCCTTGTACAGATCCTTCACTTCCAGGAAGCCGGACGCCGCGCCGCCGCGATTGGCCGGTGGAGCCGGCGTCCAGTCGGCAGCGCCTGCGTCGGCGGCCAGCGCCTCGCGTTGGCCGCGCTTGGGCAGCACCTTGGCCAACAGGCCCGCCAGTCCTTCCGGCATGGCGTACAGCGCGAACAGCAGGATCAGGCCGTAGGCGAAATGCTGCACTTCCGGCCAGCGCGCCAGCATGGCGTCTATCACCGTCAGCACCACTGCACCCAGGAACGAGCCTGCCGGCGTGCGGCCGCCGAACAGCACCAGCACCAGGAAGAACACCGACAGGTTGAAGTTGACGAAATCCGAGTTGATGTACTGGTTCTGCTGCGCCACCAGGCCGCCCGCGATGCCGCAGGTGATGGCGCTGATGGCGAAGGCCAGGATCTTGAAGCGGTAGACGCTGATGCCCACGCTCTCGGCCGCAATCTCTGACGTGCGCACTGCGGCAAAGCCGCGGCCGAAACGGCCGTTCAACAACAGCGATGTCATGGCGTGCAGCGCCAGGCCCAACACCACGACCACCACCACCCACTGGCGGCTGTCCAGCGTGGCGCCGCCGAAGGTCAGGCCGGTAATGCCATAGAAGCCTTCCTGGCCCTTGAATACGTCGGTCCATTCCGACACGATCTTTTCGATCAACAGGCCGAAGGCGATGGTCACCATCGCCAGGCTTGGCCCCTTGACCTTCAGCGCCGGAATCGCAATCACCACGCCGAACACCGCGGACACGACCGCGGCGCAGGCCAGCGCGAGCCAGGGATCGACCTGGTAGTTCACCGTCAGGAGCGCCACTGTGTAGGCGCCCACGCCGAACAGGCCGGCGTGGCCCAGCGACTTCTGGCCGGTCTGGCCGACCAGAATATTGAAGCCCGTGGCAGCGATGTAATAGACCCCGATGTTGAACAGGATCAGCAGATAGAAGTCATTCAAGCCCGAATAGGCGTAGCCGATGGCAAGCGCCGCGATGACCAGGGGAATGAGAATTTTGGAGAGCTTCATACTTTCTCCGCATGCACGCGGCCCAGAATTCCGGCCGGGCGGAAATACAGCACCACGATGATCAACGCGAACACCGCGATCTCGCGCAGGTTCGAATACCAGAGACCGATCAGCGATTCCAGCAGCCCGATCAGGAAGCCGCCGAAAATGCAGCCCCGCGGATTCTCCAACCCGCCCAGGATCGCGGCCGAAAAGGCCTTGAGCGACAACAGCGTGCCCACGAACACCGAGGCGGTCGCGATCGGCGCAACCATCACGCCCGCGATCGCGGCCAGCGCCGAACTGATCGCGAACACGGCGATCGCCACCGCGTTGGCATTGATGCCCATCAGGCTGGCGGCGGTCTTGCTGAACGCCACCGCGCGCACCGCCTTGCCCATCTTGGTCTTGTGCAAAGCCCAGTCAAACACGATCATCAGCACCAGCGTGGTGCCGAACACCAGGATTTCCTGCGGCCGCACGCCGGTACCCAGGACCGTAATGATGCCCTCGCCCAATGGCGAAGCCACCGCGATGGGCGCCGGGCCCCAGACCAGCAGCGCCAGGTTCTGGATGATGATGCCGAAGCCTATGGTGCTCATCACCCAGGACAGGCCCGCCTCGCCCACGAAGTGGCGGATGGCGGTGATGTAGAGCACGTAGCCCAGCAGGCTCAGTACCAGCATGGCGGCCAGCAGGGCGAACAGGAACGTGCCCCAGGTCACGTCCTCCGGATTCGGAAACCCGATCAGCTTGCCCTGGCTGACCAGCAGGATGGCGCTGATGCCGATCAGTCCCGCCAACGCCAGGAATGCGCCCTGTCCGAAGTTGAAGGTCTTGGTCGTGGTGTACGTGATGCTGAACCCGAACGCGACCAGGGCGTAGACGCTGCCCATGGCCAGCCCGCTCAAGATGGCTTGTAGTATTTGCATGCTGGATGCCCCCCTATTGACGACTCCCCGGCGCGTACTGCCGCGCCGGGGAGAGATCTTTCTCGTTACCGCGGCGCCTTACAGCTTCAGGTCTTCCGGCTTGATCGCGCGGGTGTACTCATCGTCGACCGTGACCACCTTGCCGTCGATCCAGCGCACCAGGCGGAAATCCTTCACCGACAGCGCTTCGTGGTTCTCCGCGGTGAACGGCTTCTCGTAGGTCTTGATGACACCCTTGGCCTGAGCCAGGTTCTGCAGCGCGGCCTGCACGGCCTCGCCTTCGGTCGACTTGGCTTGTTCCATCGCGGCGGCGATGAGCTTGACCGAGTCATACGCCTGCGCGGCCATGACGTAGGTCGGCACGCGGCCATCGCGCTTCATCAGCGTGTCGTACAACGCCTTGGACTGGGGCGAGGAGTCCTCGGTGATCGACGCCGTGAAGATCATCTTGCTGGCCAGCTCCGGGCCGGCAATACGCAGGAACGGCGAGCTCAGGTTGGCCCAGGAGGCCAGCGTGGTCGGGAAGTAGCTGATCTTTTCCAGGCTGCGCATGACGTGCGCATTGGAGTCCGCCAGCGCGTAGACGATCAGCGTGTCGGCGCCCGAACTCTTGATCTTGTTCAGCTGCGACGACATGTCCGTGTCCTTGGGACCGAACTTCTCGTTGGCCACGGGCGTGATCTTGTGCAGGGCCAGGATCTCGACCGCATCCTTGGCGCCTTGCTGGCCGTAGCCGGTGGTGTCGGCAATGATGGCGACCTTGCCGTTCTTGCTGGCGCGCGCGGCATAGGCCGCCAGCAGCGCAATCTGGTCGCGGTCGCGCATGGAGACGCGGAACACGTAGTTCGGCGGCGACTTCGCGTAGCGGCCGGTGATGTCGGTGGCAGTGGCCACCGGCGAGATCGTCGGGATCTTCTTCTGCTGCACCAGGTGCAGCCAGGCCAGCATGTTGCCGGAGTTGACGCCGCCCAGCATGGCGTTGACCTTGACGTTGTCGACCAGCTCGTTGGTGTTCTGGATGGCCTTGGGAGGCGCGCCCACATCGTCGCGTTCGACGATGACGACCTTCTTGCCCAGCACGCCGCCGGCCGCGTTCAACTCATCGGCCGCCTGACGCGCGCCAGCCAGCGCGGAAATGCCGAAGTCCGCCGAACCGGTGGCCGACATGTCGCTGTTGAAGCCGATCTTGATGTCGTCGGCCAGCGCGGTGCCGCTGGCGCCCACAAGCGCCGCCGCCATCAGCAGGGACTTCATCGTCTTGGGAAAATGCTTGAAGTACATCTTGTCTCCTTCTGGATCACTCTGGTGACCGCTGATTGGCAATTCAGGATTGTTTGATAAGGTCGGCGGCCTTGTTGCCGATCATCATGGTGGCCGCGCAGATGTTGGCCGACGGCATGGCTGGCATCACCGAAGAATCGATGACGCGCAGATTGGCGATGCCGTGCACCCGCAGCTGGGGGTCGACCACCGCATACTTGTCATCAGCCTGGCCCATGCGGGCCGTGCCGTTGACGTGATAGGACGACACGCCATAGCGGCGCGCGAAGTCCAGCAATTCGGAATCGGATTCGCATAGCGGGCCGGGCAGGACTTCGCTGTCGAAATACGGCGACAGGGCCTGCGAACGCAGCAGTTGACGAGCCAGGCGGATGCCGCGCACCAACGTCATCTGGTCGCGCTCGTTCTCCAGGTAATTGGCGAGGATCACGGGATCCTGCAGCGGATCCGCCGAGCGGATGTGCACCTGCCCGCGGCTCTCGGGCCGGTGCTGCCAGACGCCCGCGGTCATGCCGGGGAAGTCGTCCAGCATGCCCACATAGCCTTCCTTGTAGCTGGCGGGCGTGAACACACCTTGCAGGTCGGGCAGTGCCAGGTCCGGCGTGGACTTCCAGAAATAATGCAGCAGCGACGGGCTCAGCGCCATGATGCTGGGACGCTTCATCATCCAGCGACTGATCTGGCCGGCCAGGCTCAAGCCCTTGACCAGCTGGTTCATGGTCTGGCTGTTCTTCACGCGCGCCACGACCCGCACCGAGTAGTGATCGCTCAGGTTCTCGCCCACGCCCGGCAGGTCGCGGACCACGTCGATGTTGTGCTGGCGCAGCAATTCCGCCGGACCCAGGCCCGACAGCTGCAGCAGCTTGGGCGTGTTGATCGCGCCGCAGGATACGATCACCTCGCGGCGCGCGCGCACCGCGCGGACCCGTGAGGGATGAGCCGGATGGCAATAGGCCACGCCAGCGGCCTTGCCGCCGTCGAACAGGATGCGCGTCGCCTGCGCGTAGGTGCGCACTTCCAGGTTCTTGCGACCCATGGCCGGCTTGAGGAAGCACTTGGCCGTGCTCATGCGCCAGCCACGGTCGATTGTGCGCTGGAAGTAGCCCACGCCGGCCTGATCCGCGCCGTTGTAATCGGGATTGCGCGGAATGCCCTGCTCCACGGCGCCGGCGATGAAGGCCTCGCACAGCGGATGGATCCAGTCTATGTCCGTGACCGGCAGCTCGCCCTTGCGGCCGCGGTAGCGGTCGTCGCCGCCCACGCGCCGCTCCATGGACTTGAAGTACGGCAGCACCTCGTCGTAGGACCAGCCGGTGTTGCCAAGCGCGGCCCAATGATCGAAGTCGGCCGCCTGGCCGCGGTTGTAGACCAGGCCGTTGATGGAGGTCGAACCACCCAGGGTGCGGCCCTGCGGAATCGGCACGCGCCGGCCATTGGTCTGCGCCGTACCCTCGCTGGAAAACTGCCAGGCGTACTTCTTGTTGAATACCGCCTTGATGAAACCAGCAGGAATGTGCAGATAAGGGCTGCGATCCGGCGGGCCGGCCTCCAGCACGCAGACCGTGGAGCCGTCCGCGCTCAGGCGGTTGGCCAGGATGGAACCGGCCGCGCCGGATCCCACGATCACGTAATCGAATTGGTCCGCGTCGCGGAGAGAAGGCTGTGCTTGGCTCATGTCTGGATCCGCGTACGTCAGGGAATCGCGTTGAACGACTTGCCGGCAAGGCAGACGTACTTGATTTCCAGGAACTCCTCGATGCCGTACTTGGAGCCCTCGCGGCCCACGCCCGACTCCTTGATGCCGCCGAAAGGCCCGACCTCGTTGGATACGGCGCCGGTATTCACGCCGACAATGCCGTACTCCAGCCCTTCCATCATGCGCCAGACCCGTTCCAGGTTGGCGGTGTAGAAATACGCCGCCAGACCCGAGGCGCTGTCGTTGGCGCGCGCCAGCACCGCGGCTTCGGATTCGAATGTGCTGATCCCCACCACTGGGCCGAAGATCTCCTCGTGCGCCAGTTCCATGGCGTCGGTGATGCCGGCAATCAGGGTCGGTTCATACAGCAAGGTTCCCGACTCGCGCAGCTTGCCGCCCGCCAGGAGGCGCGCGCCGCGCGCGGTGGCGTCGTCCACCAGGCGCGCCACCTTGTCCACGGCGCGCTGGTCGATCAGCGGTCCTTGGGTGACGCCCTCTTCCAGCCCGCTGCCCACCTTCATGCGACGCATTTCCGCCAGCAGCTTGTCATTGAAGGCATCGGCGACGCTGGCATGGACGTAGACGCGGTTGGCGCATACGCAGGTCTGGCCCGCGTTGCGGAACTTGGACAGCACCAGGCCTTGCACGGCTTCGTCCAGATCGGCGTCCTCGAACACGATGAAGGGCGCGTTGCCGCCGAGTTCCAACGACAGCTTCTTGATGTTGGAAGCGCTTTGCTGCATCAGCAGGCGACCGGTCTGGGTTGACCCGGTGAAGGTCAGCTTGCGCACCGCCGGGTTCTGCGTCAATTCCGTGCCGATGGGCGCGGGGTCGCCGATGACCACGTTGAGAACGCCGGGCGGTATGCCGGCCTGCTCGCCCAGCCAGGCCAGCGCCAGCGCGGTAAACGGCGTCAGCTCGGACGGCTTGAGCACCACCGTGCAGCCGGCGGCCAGCGCCGGGCTGACCTTGCGCGTGACCAGGGCCGAAGGAAAGTTCCAGGCGATGATGGCGGCGCACACGCCCACAGGCTGGCGGATGGCCAGCATGCGCTGGTCGCCGCGGGTGTGGGGCAGCACGTCGCCATAGACGCGCTTGGCCTCTTCGGCGAACCATTCGACGAAGGACAGCGCGTAGTTGAGTTCGCCGCGGGCCTCGGCCAGCGGCTTGCCCTGTTCCAGGGTCAGCAGCAGCGCCAGGTCGTCGGCGTGCGCCTCGATCAGCGCATGCCACTTGCGCAGGATGGCGCCACGCTCTTTGCCCGTCTTGGCCCGCCAGGCCGGCAGCGCGTCATCGGCTGCCGCGATGGCGCGGGCGGTCTCGGCCTGGCCCAGGTTGGGTACCGTGCCCAGCACGCTTGCATCGAAAGGATTGCGCACCGTGATGGTGGCGCCATTGTCGGCGTCGCACCAGGTGCCGCCGATGTAGGCCTGCTGCCGCAGCAGCTGGCTATTCTGCAGATTCATTTGTCTCGCACTCCATCCATCATGCTCCGCACGGTCCACGCTGGGGGTCGGACGGAATTTTTTGGGGAGGATAGCCCCGGCGCCCGCCTGTGCAACAGCAGTCATTAGCGATGCCGCCATCGTCATCCGCGATGACAAACCCGTGCATGGCTACAATGAGCCATCTCGTCCGCTTTCCCGTCCGTCCCGCCATGCGCCTCGATCCCACCTCCCTCAAGCTATTCATCAGCGTGGTCGAGCAAGGCACCATCGCCGCGGCGGCCGAACACGAGCACATCGCCGCGGCGGCCATCAGCAAGCGGATCAGCGAACTGGAAGAGAACCTCAAGATCCGGCTGCTCATCCGCACCAACAAGGGCATCCGCCCCACGCCGGCCGGCATCGCGCTGTCCACCATGGCGCGGCGCGCCTTGCACGAACTCGATGAAATCTCGGTGCACATGCGCGATTACTCGCGCGGCCTGCGCGGCTTCATCCGGGTGCACGCCAATATTTCCGCGATAACCCAGTTCTTGCCCCAGGACATCAAGCTCTTCCTGAACGACTACCCCAACGTGCAGGTCGATCTGGAAGAGAAAATCACCTCGACCATCATCAAATCAGTGGCCGAAAACGCAGCCGATGTGGGCATCTTCTCGGGCACGGCGCCGGACCACGATGTAGAGATTCTTCCCTACCGGGAAGACACGCTCGCCCTGGTCGTGCCCGCCGACCACCCCCTGCAGGACAAGCCGGGCTTCCGCTTCGCCGAAGCGCTGGAACATGATTTCGTCGGCTTGCACCGCGGCAGCGCCATCAACCGCATCCTGTCCAACGCAGCCAGCGACGAAAAAAGAAACATCCAGCTCAAGGTGCAGGTCACCGGTTTTGACGCGTTGTGCTTCATGGTGAACTCGGGGCTGGGCATAGGCGTGCTGCCGCTGGACATCGCACGCCGCTACTCGGTCATGTTCGACATCCGCATCATTCCGCTGACCGAGGCCTGGGCGCGACGCCAGATCCAGATCTGCGTGCGCTCTTTCGACGCCCTGCCCACGGCCGCCAAGCTCTTCGTCAACCACCTGAGCAAGCGCCAGCCCTGAATTGGCGTGAGAGCCGCTCCCGACCTCGATTCCCGGGCAAAAAAAAGCGGAGACGGAATGACCGTCTCCGCTGCTGGCAGCGTGTGTTCCTGCATCAGTACGTCATGCGCACGCCCAGCAGCACGCTGCGCCCGGGCAGCGGCGCCACCGTCGAAATAAAGGACGCGTGGTTGTACGCCAGCTTGTTCAACAGGTTGGTGCCGCGCAGGTAGACTTCATAATCCGTAGCGCCGTACTGGCCGCGATAGGCCACTACCGCATTGACCATGTTGTAGCCAGGCGTGGTCTCCTCGTAAGCGGCGATGTCCTTCTGCGCGGACACGCGGGCGTATTCGACGCCGCCCGACCACTGCTGCCACTTCATGTCGGCGCGCACGCCGGCGCGCGCCGCCGGGATGCGCGGCAGGTTGCCGTCGCCGCCAGTCAGCTTGCCGCGCACGTAGTCGCCGAACACGGCGGCCGAGAACACCGGGGTGAACTGGTGACGCAGTTCGCCTTCCACGCCCGTGAACTCCGCGTCGCGCTGGGTGTACTCGATCAGACGGAAGTCCTCGTAGCGATCCAGCGTGTTGGCGTAGATGTAGTTCTTCACGCGGTTGTGGAATACGCTGGCCGAGAACGTCGTGTCGCCCGAATGCTTGCGCAGGGTCAGGTCGATGTTGTGCGACGTCTCGCGGCCCAGGTTTGCATTGCCCAGCTCATACGTATTGGTGGCCAGGTGCACGCCATCCGCATACAGTTCCTGCGCGCTGGGCAAGCGCTGCGAGCGTGACAGTGACAGGGCCACCGAGTACTGCGGCGCGAAGTCCCAGATGGCTGCGGCCGACAAGGACGTGCCCGACAGACTGCTGCGCTGTGCGCCGCCGGTAGGCGAGATGCGTTGCCAGTCCTGCCGCGCGCCCAGTTCGAAGCGCCAGTCGTTCAATTGGTACTCCTCCAGCACGAACAGGCCATAGGAGCGCGTCTTGCTGCGCGGCAGGAAAGCCTCTTCGCCATCGGCGCGGAAATCACTGTAGGCGTTCTGCACGCCCACCACACCGCGCCAACCGGCGATGGGCTTGTGCTGCATTTCCACGCGCAGGTCGTAACCCTTGTTCTTGAAGCGCGTACCGACTTCGCCGCCTTCGATCTCGTCGTGCTGGTAGTCGGTCAAGCCGCCGCGCACGCGGATCTTCTCGAAGCCCGCGAACGGATCCTGGTACTCGGCGCGCAGGTCGAGGCGGTTGCTGCGCAGCTTCACGTAGGGCACGCCGCCATGCTCGTGCTCATGGTCGTGATCGTGACCCTCTTCGCCGTGACCATGGTCATGGCCGCCGCAATGCAGATGGGTGCCGTGCGGGTGGCAGCCTTCGTATTCGTGATTGTGTCCCGGCAGGCCGTACTTGCTTTCCAGATGCGTGAACGCCAGGCCGACGTAGCCGCGCGGCGTGATCCAGGACATGCCCACCGTGCCCTGCGTCGACTCGCTGTACGAGCCTTCCAGCTTGCCGCCAGGCCAGTCGGGCACGTCGTAGTCGCTGGTGCGGCGCTTCAAACCTTCCACGCGCACCGCGAACTGACCTTCACCGGCAGTGATGCCCACCGCCCCCGCGCGTTCCTTGGTGCCGGTGGCGCCGCGCAATTCGGCTTCGGCCTCTATGCCTTTTTCCGGCACTGCCGTCGGGATCTTCTTGTCCACCACATTGACCACGCCGCCGATGGCGCCGCCACCGTACAGCAGCGTGGCCGGGCCGCGCAGCACCTCGATGCGCTCGGCCAGCAACGGCTCCACGGTCACCGCGTGGTCCGGAGAAATGCTGGACGCGTCCATCACCTCGGAGCCGTCGGACAGCACCTTCACGCGCGGCGCCGTCTGTCCGCGGATCACGGGGCGGCTGGCGCCGCCACCGAAGGTGTCGCTATTGACCCCCGGCAGGTTCTTCAACGTGTCGCCCAGGGTGCCGTTGCGCTGTTCGACCAGCGCGTCGCCTTCCAGCACCGAGGCAGGCAGCGTGGTGCTGTTCAGGTCCAGGCCCAGCGGATTGGCGGATACCGTGATCGGCGCCAGGGTCTTGGCGGCTGCGCGTTCGGCCGCAGCCTCTTCTGCTTGCGCCGCGGGCGCGGCCAACATCAGCGCGCAGACCAAGGGTTTCAGCGCGCCCCGGCGGCCCGCCCGCACGGCGATCCGGCCACCGCGCTCCCTTTGCCGCCCCAGTTTCTTGCCATTCATCATCGCCCTCTTTTAAATGTTATAACGTACCAACCAATTGGAGAATGATATAACATTTCGAAAATGACGCAAGGCTGTGAGCTCAATGAAAGCCAGGTCGAGCCCT
Organism: Achromobacter sp. D7-1; assembly: GCF_059760445.1. Classification (NCBI taxonomy): domain Bacteria; kingdom Pseudomonadati; phylum Pseudomonadota; class Betaproteobacteria; order Burkholderiales; family Alcaligenaceae; genus Achromobacter; species Achromobacter sp. D7-1. The sequence goes on from NZ_JCBAMT010000087.1 coordinate 23,812, forward strand.
CATGGCCCTGCCCTGCTTGGGCGCGCGTATCATACGGCGATGGCGTTCCCTCGACTCCCGACTCATCCCACGCTGACCGACACGGTCGCCAAACGCCTGCTCGCCGAGATCGACGAAGGCCGCGTACCGCCCGGCGAAAAACTGCCCACCGAAAGCGCCCTGGCGGAACAGTTCGGTGTCAGCCGCACGGTCATACGCGAAGCGGTGTCACGCCTGCGGCAGGATGGCATCGTGGAGGCGCGGCAAGGTAGCGGCGTGTACGTCACCGGCCACGCCGGCAACCGCGCCCTGCGCATCGACGCGGCCGATCTTTCCTCGCTGGACGCGGTGCTGCATATCGTGGACCTGCGCCGCGCGCTGGAAACCGAGATCGCCGCACAGGCCGCAGCGGTGCGCAAGAAGCAGGACATGGCGGAGATCGACGCCGCGCTGGCCGCCATTGCGCGGGCCGTTGAAAACGGCGGCGACGGCGTGCAGGAAGACGTGGCCTTCCACCGCAGCATCGCCCGCGCCACCGGCAACCCCTATTTCCTGACGACCCTGGCTTTCGTCAGTCAGTTCCTGGAAGCGGCCACGCGCGTCACGCGCGCCAACGAGGCCCGCCACGCCAACTTGATGCGGGCGGTGCTGCAGGAACATGTCGCCATCGTCGAAGCGATACGCAGCAAAGATGTGGCCGGCGCACGCGAGGCCGCCCGCATCCACATGGTGAATGCCGCCAGGCGGCTGAGCCAGGCGCACCGCTGAGCTAGGACAGCCGGCGCGGCAGCGCCGCGCATTGCCGCTCTGGACCGACAGGCACAGGTCGAAGCTGCGACAGCCGCCCTAGCCGAACGCCTTGATGAAGAAGTCCCGCGCGCCGAAGTTTCCCGACTTCAGCGCAATGCTGATGTCGCCTTGCGCTGCGGGCGCATGGCCGCAGCACCAAGGCACGCCGGGATCTATCTGCTCGCCGATGGCAATCTGCTGCAACCCCAGCGCCTGCACCACCGCCCCCGAGGTCTCGCCACCCGCCACGATCAGCTGGCGCACGCCGCGTTCAACCAGCCCGGTCGCGATGCGCGCGATGACATCCTCGATCATGGCGCCCACGCGCGCGGCGCCCAACGCGCCCTGCGCCTGCCGCACCTGCTCGGGTTGCGCCGTGGAGTAGATCAGTACCGGGCCGAGGCGCAGGCGCGCATCGGCCCAGACCAACGCCTGCGCCACGACGTCGTCGCCAGCCGCCAGCCGCAGCGGATCCAGCGCCAGCGCGGGCCGGCCGCTTTCGATGAACGCGGCCACCTGGCCATGGGTAGCCGCCGAGCAACTGCCCGCCACTACCGCCTGCATGCCCGGCACGCGCGGCTGTCCGGCGTGCGCGGAGGCGGGCGTCAAGCCCCAGTTGCGCGGCAGGCCGATAGCCACTCCCGAGCCCGCCGTCACCAGCGGCATGCCGGCAAGCGCTGGCCCCAGTGCCAGCAGGTCATCATTGGACACGGCATCCACGATGGCGATCTCGATCCCCTGAGTCTTCAACTCCTGGATGCAAGCGCGGATCGCCTCGCTGCCACGCGCAACAACGGCATGGTCGATCAGACCGACACGGCGCGTGGTCTGCGCGGACAACACGCGCACCAGGTTCGGATCAGTCATGGGCGTCAGCGGATGATGCTGCATGCCCGATTCGTTCAGCAGCACGTCGCCCGCAAACAGATAGCCCTTGAACACCGTGCGCTTGTTGTCCGGAAAAGCCGGCGTGGCGATGGTGAAATCCGTGCCCAGCCGCTGCATCAGCGCATCGGCGACAGGCCCGATATTGCCTGCGGGCGTGCTGTCGAAGGTGGAGCAATACTTGAAGTAGATCTGTTCCGCGCCCTGCGCCCGCAGCCAGTCCAGCGCCGCCAGCGACTGCGCCACGGCCTCGGCCGCCGGCAAGGTGCGGGTCTTGAGCGCAACCACGACGGCATCGGCGCCGCCGCGCAAGGGTTCGCCCGGTATGCCTATGGTCTGCACGGTGCGCATGCCGGCCCGCACCAGGTTGTTGGCCAGGTCGGTGGCGCCAGTGAAGTCGTCCGCGATGCAGCCCAGCTTGATGCTCATTTGACCTCCGGCAGGGCAATCCCGGGAAATATCTTGATCACCGCGCTATCGTCCTCGCGGCCGTGGCCGGCGCTGGAGGCCTGCATGAACATCTGGTGCGCGGTGGACGCCAGCGGAAGAGGAAAGCGGGTATGCCTGGCGGTGTCCAGCACCAGGCCCAGGTCCTTGACGAAGATATCGACCGCGGACAGCGGCGTGTAGTCGCCCGCCAGCACATGGGCCATGCGGTTTTCGAACATCCAGCTATTGCCCGCGCTGTGCGTGATCACTTCATACAAGGCATCCGCGTCCACGCCTTCGCGCAGGCCCAATGCCATGGCTTCCGCCGCCGCGGCGATGTGCACGCCAGCCAGCAGCTGATTGATGATCTTGACCTTGCTGCCCGCGCCGGCGCGGTCGCCCAATCGGTAGACCTTGCCCGCCATGGATTCCAGCACCGGGCCGCAGGCTTCATAGGCGGCGGCGCGGCCCGCGGTCATCATGGTCATTTCGCCCGAGGCCGCGCGCGCGGCGCCGCCGGAGATGGGCGCATCCAGGTACAGGATGCCCTGCGCGTCCAGCCTCGCCTCCAGCGCGATCGACCAGTTGGGATCCACGGTGGAGCACATCACGAACACCGCCCCCGGCCGCAGCGCGGCGGCAAGGCCGCCTTCGCCATACAGCACCGCCTCGGTCTGCTGGGCGTTGACGACCACGCTGATGACGATGTCGCAGGCGGCCGCCATGTCGGCCAGCGTGGCGCAGGCCACACCGCCTTGCGCCGCGAATGCCGCGCCGGCCTCCTGGCGAATGTCGTACACATGCACGTCGTGGCCGGCCCGGCGCAAGCTTTGCGCGATGCCCGCGCCCATGGCGCCCAGGCCGATGACGCCGACGCGGCGGGATGGTGTTTGAGGATTGCTCATATCGTTGGCGGTACCGCTACGGTAGGGATGGATTGCGGCCCGCGCTCAACGCGCCAGGTCGTCGGCCATGTAGGCGCGGATGATGGCTGCGAAATCGGCGTCGCCGCGCAGGCCCAGCTTTTCGGCCCGGGCCGTGTCCCAACGGCCTGGCCAGCTGCCCACGATGCGCTCGACGCGTTCATCTGGCTGCCAGCTGACGCGGTCGGCAACCTGGTCCCCGGCGACTTCGTGCAGCGCCTGCACCATTCCGGCCGCCGTAACCGACACGCCCGGCAGATTGATGGGCGCGCGATCCGCGACGGCGGCCGCGTCCAGCTCGCAGCCTGCGATCAACGCCTGGATCGCACCGCGCGGCGACAGCAACCACAGCCGCGTGTCAGCGCGCACCGGGCATGCCGCCTCCACTCCATTCAACGGTTCGCGGATGATGCCGCTGGCGAACGAGGAGGCCGCCGCGTTGGGCCGCCCCGGACGCACGCTGATGGTGGGCAGGCGCAGCACGCGCCCGTCCACGTAGCCGCGCCGCGTGTAGTCCGCCAGCAGCAGTTCGGCGATGGCTTTCTGCGTGCCATAGGACGATTGGGGATTGAGCCCGGTGTCGTCGCGCACGATGTCGGGCAGCGTACCGCCATATACCGCGACCGAACTGGTGAAGATCACCCGCGGCTGGTGGCCCAGGGCGCGGCAGGTCTCCAGCAGCGCGCGCGACGCGTCCAGGTTGATGCGCATGCCCAGGTCAAAATCCGCTTCGGCCTGGCCGCTGACGATGGCGGCCAGATGGAAGATCACGCGCGTGTCCGTGCCGATCGCTTGCCGCAGCACCGCGGGATCGGCGATGTCGCCGACCTGCGCATGAATGCGCGGATCGTCCGGCCCCGGAGCCTGCACCACGTCCAGCAGACCGATCTGAGTGATGGCTTCGGGCTTGCCCCCAACCAGGGTCAGCGTGCCGCGCTCCAACAGCCTGCGGGCCAGGCGCTGCCCCAGGAAGCCGGCGCCGCCGGTGATGAGTATCTTCATGTCGCGGTATGTCCCGTGTGTGTCAGGTAGGGCCGGGCCCAGCCCAGCCCGGCGGAGGTGCCGGCGCGAGGCCGGTACTCGCAGCCGATCCAGCCCGCGTAGCCCAGCGCATCGATCTGCTCGAACAGGTAGGGATAGTTCAGTTCGCCCAGATCCGGCTCATGGCGGTCCGGCACTCCCGCGATCTGGATGTGGCCAATGCCGGCCATGTCGCGCTTGAGCTTGACCGCGATATCGCCTTCCACGATCTGGCAGTGGTAGATGTCGAACTGCACCTTCAGGTTGTCCGCGCCAACCTCGGCGCAGATGGCTTGCGCCTCGTCCTGGCGGTTGAGGAAGAAGCCCGGGATATCGCGCGTGTTGATCGGTTCTATCAGCACCGTCACGCCGGCCCACGCAGCGGCGCGTGCGGCCCACGCCAGATTTTCCCGATAGACCGCGCGATGCGCGGCGCGGTCCTGCCCAGGCTGGATCAGTCCGGCCATCAGATGCAGCTTGCGGTTGCCGAGCGCGGCGGCATATTCCAAGGCCTGCTCGACCCCATGCCGGAATTCGCTTTCGCGGCCGGGCAGCGAGGCCGTGCCGCGCTCGCCTGCGGCCCAATCTCCCGGCGGCGCGTTGAACAGCGCCTGGCTCAACCCCTGTGCCTCCAGCCGCGTTTTGAGTTCGGCTACCGGATACTCGTAGGGAAACAGGAACTCCACTGCCGCGAACCCGTCCCGCGCGGCCGCCTCGAATCGGTCCAGGAAGGGATGCTCGGTGTACATCATGCTGAGATTGGCGGCCAGGCGCGGCATTGCGATGTCCAGGTTCAGTAGCGCGCGCCGAACACGGCCCGCAGTTCGTCGATCGCCGCTGCGCTCATTGGCGCGGGCCGGGGATCGCTCATCAGCCAAAGACGGGCGGTTTCTTCCAGTTCTTCGAGCGCATAGGAGGCATGGGCTACGGAGCGCTCCCACACCACCGGCCCAAGGCGCTCGAACAGCGCCCCGCGCACGTCGCCCGCCACCGCCGCGACCTCGGCTGCAGCTTGCGGATCGCCCGGGCGACGATAGGGGATCAGCGGAATCCTGCCGACCTTCATGACCTGATAAGGCGTGATGGGCGGCAGCACTTCATCCGGCCGCCATACGCCCGCCAGCGTCAACGCCACCAGATGCGTGGAATGCGTGTGCACGATGCCGCGCGCGCCGGGACTGGCCTGGTAGATGCCGCGATGCAGTTCCAGCGTCTTGGACGGCTTGCTGCCCGACACATGCCTGCCTGCCGCGTCGACCTTGGACAGTTCGGCGGGGTCCAGTCGTCCGAGGCAGGCGTCGGTCGGCGTGATCAGCCAGCCGTCGTCCAGACGCGCGCTGATATTGCCGGCCGCACCCACGGTATAGCCACGGTCATAGAGGCTGGCGCCGACGGCGCAGATCTCGTCGCGGATGCGGGATTCCTCGGTCATGGCCGCCCACCGTTACGGCGACGGGTGGACTCGCATGGCACGGATGCTGCAGGCATGACGACCTTCCTCCAGAGTTCGAAGTCATAAGGTCATCATACAAATTTATGGCAAAAAGCTGGCTCGGGGTAAACACCGAGTTGCGAC